>DASUEL010000563.1:0-5492 GCA_036275095.1 Bdellovibrionales bacterium | reverse complement strand
CCGACTTTTGGAATCAAGGTTGAGAGGAAGGAGCAAAGAAAGCCCGAAATCCTCACAATCGGTGAAATCCGAAAGTTCTTAAAAGAGGCGAAGAATCTGAACCACCCTTGGTACCCCATTTGGGCTATGGCTCTTCTGACTGGCATGCGAAGCGGCGAACTTTATGCCCTTCTTTGGACGGACATTGATTGGGAGAATGAACTTCTCTCGGTGAACAAGTCCTACAATTGTCGAAGAAGATGCGTGAAGAGCACCAAGTCCGGCGAGGTCAGAGACGTACCCATTTCAAGTGAACTAATGGCTTTACTCCGAGAAATCAAGATACAGGCAGGTAGTCGGCCTGAGGTCCTCCCACGTTTTGGGTCTTGGACTAAGGGCGACCAAGCCAGCGTCTTGAGGATGTTCTGTACGGGCATCGGAGTACCTTCCATCAAGTTCCATACCCTACGGGCATGTTTTGCGACCCAACTCCTGCGAACGGGCGTAGCCCCCGCACAGATCCAAAAGATCTGCGGTTGGAAAAATCTTGAAACCATGCAGCGCTATATACGGCTCGCGGGTATCGAGATTAAAGGGGCAACTGAGGGCTTAAAAGTCCTCCCCGAGGCAGAAGTTATGGCCCAGGTCGTAAATTTGTTCGCTAAGGACCCTGTTTAAGTGAGGTCTTAATGTCAGCGTTTGACGTCCCTAACTGCTTGGTTTCATTGACCGGGTGGCAGGGACGCCAAACTAAAAAACCCAATGCTCTCGCAGAGAGTATTGGGTTTTTTAGTTTTTTGGATCTCCATCGGGCTTTGAATTTCGATGCTGGGGTTCACTCGGAGCCCAGGATGGGCGGAGAGCGCGAAGCGATCGCGCGTCGGCGCGATCGCGGAGTCCGGAGCGAAGCGGAGGACGAGCGCAGGATGCGCGAGCCCAATCCCCTTGGGGCCAGGCAGATCGCGCAAGACGCCAATCGAAGATTTTCACTCAAAGCCCACGCTCGCGGCGTAGTCCGACGGGCGGAGCGCAAGGGCAGGAGCCCGAAGCCAATCCCCTGGCCCAACCAATTTTTCCACTTCCCGCCCCACCCCGCACGCGGTAGACCTCTGTCGTCCATCAAACCGGAGCCAAGAAATGCTAAAATCAGTCAACGCACTTTTTATTCGCACTAAGAACATGGAAAGCCTCATCAACTTTTATCAGGCGCTGGGCGTTCCGTTGAAGGTCAATAATCACGGACGCGGTGTCCACGCGGAAGCTGATTTCGGAGACCTGCATTTTGCCATTCAGCCCTGGAAATCCAACGAAACCCCAACCAGCAACATCAGCTTCAGCTTTCATGTGCCGAATCTTGAAGAGTACTGTCAGAGCCTAGAAGGCAAAGTGAAGTTCTCATCTTTGCCGACTCCACATCCTTTTGGCGGCGTGATTGCTGAACTGCATGACCCTGACGGCAACCACATTTTTCTGACTCGATGGCAAACTGACGAAGAATACGAACGGAATTTTCCTAAAAAGGACTAAACAATGTACCGCATGGCGACAGTTTAGAAGTCCTTGCTGTCGTGATTACAACCGCGGTGCGAGCAGCCGTGCTGCCGGTTCAAAGAGTCCTTTCGGGAGCCTTAATTTAACTTGTTCATTTCCACCACCTAGCTGTTCTTTGCCCGTCTTGACTCTTCTTTAGCCATCCCCCAGCATGTCCGTTGAATGGAAGAATTTTTCGTCGTGGCGGTTTGCCTGCTATTGAACGCCCTGTTTGCTTCTTACGAAATGGCGTTTGTCACCGTCACAAAAGCCGAAGTCCGAAAACTGGCGAAAACCGGCAATCACGACGCACAGAGAATTCTGAGACTGCGCGAAAACCCGGAGCGCACGCTTTCGGTTCTTCAAATCGGTATCACGCTGGTGGGAATCATTTCGGCCGCTGTCGGTGGCGCGGGAGCTGAGGAATCGTTTTCGCCGTACTTCGAGCGCACTCTGGGAGTCACAGAAAATCTGGCCGAAGCAATCGCCATTGTCGTCGTCGTCGTGCCCCTCACCTATTTGAATGTCGTCATCGGCGAGCTCGTGCCCAAGACGCTCGCACTTAGAAATCCGATCAAGATCGCATTGATGGGAGCCAAAACGCTCACCGCGGCCGACCGGGTACTGAATCCGTTCGTCAACATCCTCGAATGGTCGACAAAGAAAATCCTGAGAATCTTCTTCCGACGGGCCAGCGAGCCGGTTCCGTCACAAAGCGAAACCGTCGAAATCGCCCAGCTGTCTCCGCAAACCAAACAGTACGTTTGGAACCTCGTCAACACCGAGAACAAACGCATTTGGGATGTCATGATGTCCTGGGAGCGCGTTGATTTCATAAACGCGTCCGATCCTTACGAACAAGTGGCCGCCAAGATCATCGCTTCGGGGCACACCCGCCTTCCAGTCGTCACCGAAGGCAAAATCGTGGGAGTCTTGCACACGAAAGAGTTTCAAGCGCTGGCCGCGACGGGCTCGACGACGTGGCAGTCGATCGTGCGGCCGGCTCTTGCCGTCGGCGGAGGCGACCCCGTCCTTCGCGTCCTTCGTCTGATGCAAGAGAAGCGCAGCCATCTCGTCGTCGTAAACTCGATCGATTCAAAGCCCGTCGGAATCGTGACCCTAGAAGACATCATCGAAGAAGTCGTAGGAGACATCTTCGATGAAGATGATGACGGGCGGATTCGAAAGGTTTTGGCGAGCAATCCGAAACTCCGAAGCCTCATACCAAGGCCCTGAGAAACGAAATTTCGCAGCCACCGCTGACGGCTCATAAAGCGGCGCATTCCAGAGCGCCTGACGGTCAATCCTTCTTGGCGCCGTTCTTGATCCAGTCGTACACGGCCTGCAACTCAGAGTCGGTCAGCCGGGGGCCTTTCTTGGGCATCGAGCCGCCGGGTGCGACGCTCACGTAGAGCGAGCTCTCTTCCGGCACGCCAGGCGTGACCAGTGGCGGGAAGTTCGTCTGATCGAGAACGTTTTCGTAGGTCGTGAGATCGATTCCGTGGGGCGACTCGGCGCCTCGATTGTGGCACTCGATGCACTTGGGAAGCAGAATATTCTGACGAATCGATTCATAACTCGACGTCAAGACAAGCGGCTTCACCGGGGGCGCCGGCTCCTTGAATTCGAGATCGCCGACTTGAGCGCAACCCGACGCAAGCAAAATCAAAAATGCTAAAACCGATTTCATAATTAAACCGGAGCGAGAGAGTCTCGCCCCGCTCTCATTACTCACAGTGAATCGTCATCTGCCCGCCTTGATCGACATGGTGACAGGTGTACGAAAATTTCGTGTTGTTGTTCAGAAAAACTTCGACCTTCAGGTTCGTTCCCTCGATCCAGCCGCGCACGCCTTTGAAGCTCGCGACTTGGCTCGCCTGTTCTTTCACGAATTTCTTGGTCGCCGTCTCGACGGCCGCAAGCGTGACTTCAGCGCGATTGCCGTGCGCAAAGGCCAAGGCCGGAAGGACGATCAGGGACGACACGATACCGATAAATTTCATAAATACCTCCACTTCGTGGTGTGCAAATACTAATCCAACCGCATTCGGCCTGCATGTGGATTACTTTGAATTTCGAGCTTATGACGGGCATGGTGGCACCGCCTTACAGTGCCTGGTGCATTTTCGGCCGAAATCTTGAAGCCCTCCACACGATTCCAAGCCTTGAGCCAAAATGTCGCGAGTGGTAAGAGCATCGTATGTCTGGCGCCGTAAGCTTACTTATCTTCATCCTCATGATCGCCGCGATGTTTTGCTTCAGGTATGCACTGGGCCGCGGCATAAAGATGTTAAAAGGGTCCAAAGCAGCGGACCGGGCCGACAGCTGCTGCAAACATTGAGGAGCGAATCGTGCAGTTTTTCATGGTGATTTTGAGTGCTTTGACTCTTGCCGGCTTCACCTCGGCCCAAGCCGAGACCCTAACCTGTAGGTCAAAAACGGATTCGTCATTCTCATTGAAAGCGGCGCCCCCAAGGCTTGCGACCACTCCGCCCTCGCTGAAAGCCGAAATCAAAGAGAGCGCTTTCGATAAGGAGCATTTCACGCTCAAGGCTGCGCCACGCGGGGCCGCGCTGAACTACTCGGACTATTGGAACCCGAAGGCGTTTTGGCTTTCACTCGGAGATTTTAAAGGCGAAGGACGTTATGAAGCCGCGACTCTGACATTTGTCGATAACGGCAAAACGAAAACTCACGAGCTCGTCTGCCAGCTCAAAGGGCCCATTGCTTTTCAAAATTATTGCATCAAGACCGAAGGCAATGACCCCCAGAAAAACCTTTTCACGTCGGCACGAGACCGCAGACAGGAGCTTTTTTTATCGACCGTGACGTGCGAAGGAATCGATCTGAATGCCGAGGATGAAAAAGGATGCACGCCGCTTCTAGTTTTGGCCCATCCCGAGTGCGGAAGCGGCGAGTTCGACCCGATCGGCAATCAAGACATCAAAGACATGGTGGCCGCGCTCGCCGATGCCTGGGTCGAGCTCGACCGCGTGGACCCGATTTCGAAAGAAACGGCACTGATAAAGCTTGCGCGAATTCAAGATCTCGATTCGGTCAAAATTCTGATCGGCGCCGGTGCGAGCGTGAACGCGCAAGACAAAGAGGGAATGACGGCGCTCATGCGCGCGGTCGAAACGGGCTATTACAGACTGGCCGAAGCCCTCGTTCTCGCCAATGCCGACGTGTCGCTGAAAAACGCAAAAGGATTAACGGCGCTCGATCTTGCCAAAATCAACAAATTGGCGCCACGGTTTCGAGAGCTCCTTTCGGGCGCCAACCTTGTCGTCGTGCAAGGCGATCAGGCGGGAACCTGCTCCCCGATGAATCTGACGCTGGCACTCAATATGCCAAACCGGATCGTCCTCAAGACACAAAACCCGATGCTCATGCTCGACGCGAAGGAGCTGGGGATCAGCCTCATGGCGACGTCCGGCCAAGATGCCAGCCAGCTCGTGAATCCCACGGCAGCCGGCACGTATCGGATGACGTGCGGCCCCAGCATGAGCGGCGGCAACCCGCAGGGCACCATAGTCGTGCAATAACCGCTGTGGCGCCGCGTACGAAATCACCAGGCAATCGACATGATTGCTTCATAAACCGGATGAGTTCATAGGGCATGATCCCTGCTGCTTTATCGAAGCAGGAGGAACAATGCTCAAACTCATTTATATCGCCATTTTTGCCGCGTGTCTCGGCTCACAATCGTTCGCGCAAGATCACCACGCCGGGCATGAAGGCCAGGGGACCCGTCACAAGCTCCACGAGCACATGCAAAAGGGGATGCAGGACATGCAGTCCATGCAAATGACCGGCGACACGGACGTGGACTTCGCTCAAATGATGGCCATGCATCACGAACACGGCATTCAGATGGCCAAAGAACAACTGAAAAGCGGCGATGATCCGAAAATGAAATCCATGGCACAAAAAATGATCAAAGAACAAGAAAAGGAAAAGAAGGAGCTTCAGGCCTGGCTGGC
>DASUEL010000562.1:0-7272 GCA_036275095.1 Bdellovibrionales bacterium | reverse complement strand
AAATTCCAGAAAGCCGAAGGCAAGGTCACGAAATTCGTCTACCTGCTCCCCGAAGGGCGTTCGATTCTGGAGATCGCACGCAACTACAAACAAGCGCTGGCCAAAGCGAAGATCCCTATCATCGCGGAGTACAGCGGAAGGAAGCTCGGAAGCCCCTACCGCATCAACAAAGCGCTCGGCGCCCCGACAAACGGTAAAGGCATCTGTCATGTCCAGTCCGTGCCGCCCGAAGAGCAAATCTACATCGCGGCTCAAAAGCCGGGCCAGGTGACGGTTGCGCTCTACTTTCTCGTCTGCAAAAGCGGACGGACGCCGATGGGCCGGCTGGTCGTGACGATCGTCGACGCCGCCAAAATGGAGGGCGGGCTCGTTCAAGCCGACGCGGCGGCGCTTGCGGCCGAGCTCGAGGCCAGCGGCCACGCCTCGGTTTACGGCATCGAATTCGACTTCGACAGCGCGGTCATCAAGCCGGAGTCGAAGCCGGTTCTCGACGAAGTCGCAAAGCTGCTCGGCATGAAGCCGCAGCTCAGGCTCTTCGTGGTGGGGCACACCGACGGGCAAGGCAAGGTCGACTACAACATGAAGCTTTCGCAGGAGCGCGCACGCTCCGTCGTCAAAGCCTTGGCCGCCGACTACAAGGTCTCACCGGCCAGGCTCGTCGGGTATGGCGTCGGGCCCCTGGCGCCGAAAGCGTCGAACAAAAGCGAGGACGGAAAGGCTCAGAACCGGCGGGTCGAGCTCGTCGAAATGTAAACAATTTTGGGTGCCGTTCGCGGTGACTTGCCCGCCCCTCTTTAATTCGCGCTGGGGGCGGTTCGTCCAAGAGTTCGACAGCTGCCTTTGCAATCGTTTCAGCGGCCGTGTTCGGCCCCGTAAACCGGCGCAGCTCCGGGTATAATGACCGAATGCGCCTGCAGCTCGTTGCACGTCTTTTCGTACTTCTTGCAGTCTTTCAAGCCGGGACCTCTGCCCTGGCGAGCAGCCAATGCGCGGGCGTTGTTAAACCAAAACAATTTAAACAATTCAGCGATGCCGATATGTGGGAGTCACGGCTCCTGTCGCCGGTTGGCCGCCACATTCTCGAGAGCACGCCGGAGGGCGCGACGCTCCGGCACGCGCTCCAAGTGGCCGGCACCTATCAGCTGGCCGGCCTGCTGGGCGGCCAAGACACCCGCTTCCAGCGTCAGCTGCTCAAACGAATCGACCTGATCTTCGAGGCGGTCGAGGCCTCACGTGAAACGGCCGTGCGCCGCGTGCTCTCCGAGCCGGTCAGCCGCCCGGACCTTTCGCGCGAGGAGCAGCTGCTCGTCACCATACTGGCCGAGCGCTACCTCACGCTGCGCGACCCGCTCCGCACGCGCGAGCTCGTGGCCGCTGATGCCCGCGTCGAATATTTCAAGAAGCCTAAAGAAGGCTTCGACCCGGCTCGCGAGTGGCGCCTGCTGCCCCAGCGGCAAGACCGCGAAATGGGCAAATGGATCAAAGATTATTGGGAGCGCATGAAAGCGTGCGTGGCCCGCCAATCGCAATCCGCGCGCCAACAGAGCTTCGCGCGCCGCCAAGGCGTTGCGGTCGCGGCGACGCTCGCGTTCACGACGTTCGGGCACGTTTCACATTCGGGTTTCGCCGATCTGAAGCTCGGCGATCTCACGACCGATTTGCTGATCAACACGATCATGACGTTCCGGGGCTCCCGCGTACTCGATCGCGAAACGCCCTTGCGCGTTCGATACGTCGCGATGATGGGCTACAACGCCGGTCAAAGAAACGCGCTCGACGCCGCGATTTACTTCGTGAAACCGAGGGCGGTCGATGCCATCAGCCCCGCCGAGCCCGGCGGCGATCCCGAAAGCGAAAGCTACACGCGCTGGCTGTTCGGCTCCAAATCGACCCCGACCGTGGCCGATACGGGCGTGCGCTACGGCTTCAACGTGGCCTGGGCCGCCATGACCACGCTGCCGAAGATGCTCGTGTTCGACATCATCAAAGGGCTTACGTGCATGCTCGGCGAAAACTCAGGCACAGGCAGGCTCGTGCCGGTCGCGGGAGTCGGCTACGACATCCTCACGACGTACGTTTACTTCAACGCCCGCCCCTTCGTGATGGAGTCGGTGCGCCCCGCGGTCGAAGACCCGAGCGCCCGAAAATAAAATTTCAAGAACACGTTTTGAGAATGAAGTTCTCGAGCCAGATGTGGGGCGTGACCGGGCTCGATTTGAGCGCGCGATCGGTCAACAGCAGCGCCGTGTGCGCGTCGTTGAGCTTGTCGTCGCTCCACTGACGGCTTTGCTCCACGTATTGCTTCATGAAAAACGGCGGCACGCCCACGCGGCTTCCGAGTTGGCCGGCCGTGAGGCCTTCACGCAAGCCGTCTTTCACCGTCATCAAAATACGGATGTGGCGCGAGACCAGCGCGAGGATGCCGATGGGGCTCTCGCCGTGGCCAAGCAAGTTCGCGAGATGATCGAGCGCCGTCGAGCGGTCGTTGTTGCCGATGGCGTTCGCCAGCTGAAAAACCGTGTCGACCCGAAGCGTGGATACGATTTGCTTCACGTCTTCGACGGTCACGTCTTTGCGGGCGCCCACGAACTGCGATAGCTTTCGAAGCTCGTTGTCGATGTCGATTAAGTTGGAGCCGACCATCTGGTGAACGAGCTCGACGCTCTCGGCATTGAGCTTCATGCCGTGCCGTTTGGCCAGCGTTTCGATCCACATCGGGATTTGATTGTCATAGGGACGCTGAAACTGAACCAGGATTCCGCTTTGCGCGAACTGCTTGAAAAAACGCAGGCGCTGATCGATCGAATCGGCCACCATGATGAACACGGTGCTGTCGACCGGAGAGTCGATGATCGGCATGAGCTCTTCGAGCTCTTTGGTTTTGAGCTGATGCGCGCCTTTCAACACGACCACGCGGCGCGCGCACATCATGGGGAGCGTTTCGATCGCGTCGCGAACTTTGCTGACGTCGTCGTCAGAGGCGTAAAATACGTTGTAGTTGAAGTCTTTGATGCCGCCGTCGAGCGCGGCATTCACGAGCTCTTCGAGGGACTCTTCGATCAGAAACGGCTCTTCACCGAAAAACAGGTAAAGCGGAGAAAGCGGCCCGCGTTTCACGAGGTCGGAGAGGCGTTTTGGATCGATCGCGGCCACGGCTTAGAAGTTCTCCGTCATATGGTTGTGGGCCTGCTCCATCATCTCTTTCGCCATCGTGGCGATATTCTGCAAGCGCGCACTATGATTATATAGGGCGTTCGCCGAATTCAAGCCAATTGTGGTGATATACGGCGCAGGATACTGACGGCGGCTGTTGAACGTATTCGACCAAAGCACCTTCTGATCGGATCTCCGCACGAGTTTCACCTCGGTGGAGACGGAAATATAATACTCCTTGGCAAGCGCCGTACCGAGCGGGATCAAATCGGGATTGGGCTGCCCGCCCGAGGACGTATCTGAAGGAATCGGCTGGTACGCGCCGCGCTCATAGCGAATGTTCTGAATGGTGCCTTGCAGCTCGACTTGCGCGTCGTGCTCGCCGGTGACTTCGGCGAGATCATGACGCTCAAGCTCCTCGATCATGGCGGTCGTAAAGTACGTTTCGACACCGACTTCGCCGGTGGAGTTTTTGAAGATCGGAACGGACACTTTCGTGTAGCCGCCAGGCAAGCTTCGGTTCGAGCTTCCGAAATGATACGCGCACGACGACAAAAGCACGCAGATCGCGAGCGGCCACATTCGCGCCGCCAGCGGCACGTTTCGAAGGCGGACGAAACACGTTGTCATCGCGGATTTCATGACTCAAAAGACTATCACTGGGCGCTGGTTTTTCAAGGCCAGATCGAGTAGAAAAGCCTGATGAACAATCCTTATCGCCTGATGACTCCTGGGCCCGTTCAAGTGCCCGAAGCGGTGCTGCACGAGCTCGGCCGCCCGATGATTCACCATCGCACGCCCGAATTCGAAAAGATTTTGGTGAACGTGCTCACGCGTTTGAAAGAGGTCTTTCAAACCGCGCAGCCGGTGATGATGCATCCCGCGACCGGCTCCGGCGCCATGGAGTCGGCCATCGTCAACACGCTGAGCCCGGGCGATAAAGTGGTGGCGGTTTGCGCGGGCAAATTCGGCGAGCGCTGGCGCGACATCGCCAAAGCCTACGGCATGAACGTAGTTTCGCTCGACGTCGAATGGGGCACGGCCGTCGATCCCGAGGCGCTGGCGGACACGCTCAAAGCGAACCGCGATGCCAAAGCCGTGCTGGCTCAGGCGTGCGAGACGAGCACCGCGGTTCTGCAGCCGGTGCGCGAGATCGCGCGTGTCGTGCGCGCGCACTCCGACGCCATTTTGATGATCGATGCCATCACAGCGCTCGGCGTGATCGAGCTCCCCATGGATGAGTGGGGCCTCGATGTCGTCGTGGGCGGTTCCCAAAAATCGTTCATGTTGCCCGCGGGGCTTTCATTCATTTCGCTTTCACAAAAGGCCTGGGACTTCAATGCGAAAGCCAAAACGCCCCGCTACTATTGGGATCTCAAAGAGGAGTTGAAGGCCAACAAAAACAATCAAACCCGCTTCAGCTCGCCCGTCACCCACGTGCGCGCTCTGGCCGCGGGCCTCGACGTCATGCTCGACGGCGGGCTCGCAAAAAATGTCGCACGCTTCGAGCGGCTCGCCCGCGCTTTGCGCGCCGGCGGCGAGAAACTCGGTCTCAAAGTGTACGCGCAACAGCCGAGCCCCTCGGTCACGGCGTTTCTGACGCAAGTGAATAGCGAAAAGCTCCGCGATCATCTCGAGTCGGTTTACAACATCACGGTCATGGGCGGCCAAGATCACCTCAAAGGCAAGATCATCCGCGTGGGCACGCTGGGCTTCGTGAACGAAGCCGACATCGAGGCGACTCTAAAGGCCATCGCGCTCTCGCTCACAGACATGGGCGTTCAAACCTCTGCGACACCGGCGCTCGAGGCGTTCAAGAAAGCGCTCGCATGAGCTTACGGGTCTTGATCGCCGATCGTTTCTCGGCGCCGGCGCTTTTGAAGCTCAAGACGACTCCTGATATCGAAGTCACCCACACGCTCGAGCCCACGCCCGAGGAGCTGCGCGCGGCCGAGGCTCTCGTCGTTCGCGTGCGAACCAAAATCGACAAGGCGTTTCTCGACCGCGCACCTAACCTAAAATTTCTGGTGACGGCGACGAGCGGGTTCGACCACATCGACGTCGAAGAGGCGCACGCGCGCGGCATTCAGGTTTGCTTCGCGCCCGAGGGCAACGTGCACTCGGCCGCCGAGCTCACCTGGGGTCTCGTGATCGCCGCCGCACGCAAGCTCCCGCAGGCCGTGCGCATGCTCGAACGCGGCGAGTGGGATCGCGAGCGCGTTCGCGGCCACGAGCTTTACGGCAAAACCTACGGCATTATTGGTCTCGGCCGCATCGGCTCGCGTGTTTCCGCCATGGCCCGCGCTTTCGGCATGCAGGTATTGGCGTTCGATCCTTATGTTTCACAAGAGCGTTTTACCGAGCTCGGTTGTGAGCGCCTCGGCATGAAAGAGCTTTTGCGCTCGGCTGATTTCTTGAGCCTGCACGTCCCGCTCACACCCGAAACTCACCACTTCATCAACTCGAAAACTTTGGAGCTGATGAGCGATCATGCATGGCTCATCAACACGTCCAGGGGACCGGTCATCAGCGAGCAGGAGCTCGCGATCGCGCTCGATGAAGGCTGGATCGCCGGCTGCGCGCTCGACGTGTACGAACAAGAGCCGCTTTCAGTGAAATCGGCTTTGCGAAAGCGCGACAACGTGGTGCTCTCTCCTCACTGCGGAGGCAACACGCACGAGGCGTTCGAGCGCTCCAGTCAGGCTGCCGCCGACAAGGTGATCGCGTTCGCGGCCGGCCAGAAGGCCTCGGGCTTCGTGCTGGATGAAGCGTGGTATGCCGCCCAGCGGCTCAATCAGGGCTTTCGCCTTTCGCTCGATTAGTTCCGCTCCCGCACGATGTTCGGCGCTCTCAAACCGGTCAAGACGGCCCGTTAGTTCTTGCCAGTTTTGGCACCTTTAGGTAGCTCTTTGTGTTTGTCCGTTTAGCCAAGTCTTGAAGAGGAATTCATGCCGGGAATCATAGTCGTAGGTTCGCAGTGGGGTGATGAGGGCAAAGGCAAAGTGGTCGACGTATTTTCGGCCGAAGCCGACATCGTGGTCCGCTACCAAGGCGGCGCGAACGCCGGCCACACGCTGGTCGTGAACGGCCAAAAACGCGTGCTCCACCTCATCCCATCGGGCATTCTCCATCCCAAGACCACCTGCATTATCGCGCCCGGCGTGGTGATGGACATCGAGATCGCGGCCCAAGAGATCCGCGCGCTCAAACTCAACGGTCTCATCCAGCGGCCTGACCAGCTTTTGATCTCCGACAGCTGCACCGTACTGCTCCCGTACCACCGGGCCCTCGATGCCGCCCGCGAAAACGAAATGGGGAACGAGAAGATCGGCACCACGGGCAAAGGCATCGGCCCCGCCTACGAAGACCGCGCCTCGCGCAAGGCGGTCTTGTTCCGCGATCTTTTCAACATCGAGACCTTGAAGGCAAAACTTCAAGTGGCACTTAAAGAAAAGAACTTCCTGCTCGAGAACTACTATAAGACCAAGCCCATAAACATCGACGAGATGGTCGATAAGCTGAGAGGCGATATTGAAGAGCTGGCGCCGTTCCGTTGCGCCGACACCTCCCTGCTGGTTTACAAGGCACTCAAAACCTCAAAGAAGGTTCTGTTCGAGGGCGCGCAAGGCTCGCTCCTCGATATCTTGCATGGCACCTACCCCTACGTGACGTCGAGCTCGACGATCGCGGGCTCAGCCTTCGTCGGAACCGGCATCGGCCCCGGCACGATCAACAAAGTCTTGGGTATCACCAAGGCCTATGCAACCCGGGTCGGGTCGGGCCCGTTTCCGACCGAGCTCAACGACGAGACCGGCGAGAAGATCCAAAAAGACGGCAACGAGTTCGGCGCCACCACGGGCCGCAGGCGCCGCACCGGGTGGCTCGATCTGGTGGCCATGAAGTACGCGATCCGCATCAACGGCATCACGCACTTGGCGCTCATGAAGCTCGACGTGCTGTCGGGCCACAAAGAGATTTTCGCGGCCACGGCTTACGAGATCGACGGCCAGGTGACCGAGGAGTACCCCACTTCGACCGACGCTTTGGCCCGGGCCAAACCCGTGCTGCAAAGATTTCAAGGCTGGACGGAAGACATCAGCCAGGCCCGCTCGGTCCGCG
>DASUEL010000561.1:0-7836 GCA_036275095.1 Bdellovibrionales bacterium | reverse complement strand
CACTTCAGAACGAACGTCTTCGAGCTGATTCGCGGGAGTGGAGTCACAACAACACTAAAACAAACTCACGCGGTGTCGCGTCATGTGAAAACCATTTCAGGTTTCAGATGAGGACGAGTTATTTTTTGTGAATGCAAATCGTTCATGTTTTCGCGAGCCGCAGCTGGGGCGGTGCCGAAATCTACGCCGTGGAGCTCGCGGCCCGCCAGCGCGAACACGGGTTGTCGTCGAGCGTGTGGGGGCTGGAGGGCTCGCCGCTCGTGGTTGAGGCGCGTAAGCGCGGTGTACCCGTGCACACGGAGCCGATTTCAATTCGATTGGATGTTCCGGCTCTTCCGCGCCTTGGGCGTTACATTCGAGCGAACGGCATCACGCACCTGCATTTGCATTGGTCAGGCGGCGTGTGGGCGTTCTTCGGCTTAGGCGCGTGGACCGGCGTTAAACTGATTTACCATAACCACATGTGGATCTCTCACTACAAATATGATCCGTTTCATCTCGTGGCGTACGCGCAGCTGCGAGCGCTGATCGTGGCGGGCAGCCGCGCGCGGGCGTCGGCGGCGAAGCACCTGGCGGTCAGCCAAAAGAAACTGAAGATCGTGCCCTATGGAATTGATCTCACGCGGCGCTCGAAGCACACGGCCGACCCGTCGAAGTTCGTTTTCGGATTGTTCGCGCGTATTGACCGGCAAAAAGGCACGAAAGAGTTTTTGTTGGCCAGCGAGCGCGCACTTGAGGGCTCGAACGCCGAAGTCGTGCTCGTCGGAGACCCGACGCTCAATGAAACCGATGCGAAAGCGTACAGCGAAGAGGTCGACGCGCTGATCGCGGCCTCGAAGCATCGCGACCGCATTCGGCGCATGGGCTCTCGAAAAGACTATCTCGACGTGCTCGCGACGTGCGACGTTTTGGTCGTGCCGAGCTATCACGAAAGCTATTCGCTCTTGATTCTTGATGCCTTCATGCAGGGTAAACCCGTCATCGCCACGAACAGCGGGGGCACGCCCGATCTCGTGACGGAGGAGCGCGGGTGGCTCGTTCCGCCACGCGACGTCGACGCTCTTGCGATCACCATGAAACTCGCGTGCCGCGATCGCGAAGCCGCGCGATCAAAGGGTGAGGCCGCGCGCGTCTACGTCGAGCGGGAGCACTCGTTCGACTTTGTGCTGTCGCGGTTGCGGGAGATCTACGAGCTTTAAGCGTTCGCGTGCTCGAGGCATTGTGGGCCGCGTTTCGCGGCGGGTTTGGCCGTTGAGAAATTAGGCGATGATCTCACTCATGACGCGCGCATACTACCGCTACGGTAGTGGCGAGTACTGAAAGACTGAACACGAAGATTTTGGAATGACAAGATCGATCCCCAAAAGAGGGGAGCCTATGAAACAGAGACCCGCGCACCCATCGATTCAAAAACTAGGCGAGATGGCCTTTAACCGCCGCGACGACGCGCTCGACTTGATCGAGCTCGGGCCAGACCGGTAAGCGTACCAAGCGCTCCGATGCCGCAATCGTCTCGCGAAGATCGCCATGGGCGCGGCCGTACTTTTTGCCCGCGGGTGAGAGGTGCAGCGGGAGATAATGAAACGTTGAACCAATGCCTTCTTTTTTGAGCGCGCCGATCAGCGCTTCCCGTTTTTCGACGTTCGGAAGCAGCAGGTAAAACAGGTGGCCGTTGTGCTTGCAGCCTTCGGGCACGACCGGCCGTTGCACGAGGCCCGCGCGCTCCGCTTCGGCGAAAGACTCGTAATAGTGATTCCAGATTTTCAAGCGCTGAGCCGTGATGGTCTCCATGTTTTCGAGCTGCGCCAGCAAAAACGCCGCGAGCATTTCGCTCATCACGTACGAGGAGCCGAGCTCGACCCACGTGTAAAACGCGACTTCGCGCCTCATGAAGCTCGTGCGGTTCGTTCCTTTTTCGCGGATGATCTCGGCCGGAAGCACGAGGCTCTCGTTATTGACGTAAAGGGCTCCGCCTTCGCCTGAGATCACATTTTTCGTTTCGTGAAAGCTCACGGCGCCGAGATCGCCGATGGTTCCGAGCGCGCGGCCCTTGTAGCTCGAGCCCACACATTGGGCCGCGTCTTCAATCACGCGGAGACCGTGTTTTTTCGCGATTGCCATGATCGCATCCATCTCGGCCGCGACACCCGCGTAATGAACGACCGAGATTGCCTTGGTCTTCGCCGTGATCGCGGCTTCGATCTTCTTCTCGTCGATGTTCAATGTGTCGGGGCGGATGTCGACGAAAACCGGTACCGCTCCACGCAGCGCGATCGAGCTCGCGGTCGTGACGAACGTAAATGAAGGAACGATCACCTCATCGCCGGGCTTGAGCTCACAAAGGAGCGCCGCCATTTCGAGCGCGGCCGTGCACGAGTGCACGAGCAGGGCCTTGCGCGTACCTGTCGTTTTTTCGAGGTATGACTCGCACTCTTTAGTGAATTCGCCGTTACCCGATAAGTGCCGGCCTTCGAGAGCCTGCCGCAAATATTCGAGCTCACGTCCGGTGACGTAGGGGCGATTGAAAGGAATGGACATGTCTTATCGTCTCATCGATTCCCCGAGGGGAGTCAACGTCTGGCCCGCGGCGTAGACTGTCTGGATCTTCGACAGCCGTCGAGGAACTTGAAGTAGGTCGAAAACTTCTTCGAATCGCACTTACATTTAATCGAATAATTTCGCGCTCATGTGGACTGCCTCTTGCACAAATGGCCCATAGGGGCGCGCTTTGACCGGAGACCGGCTATGGAGGTTTCGACCAAACAGCCGGGTCAAAAGCGTGAATGAAAATAAGGGGGAGAGAGGTGCTGTATGAAAGACCTTTTTCCTTTGAATCGCTTGGCCAGGGCAACCGGCCTTGCTTTGCTCTCCATCATTTTCTTGAACTGCTCACCGGTGGCTTTTTCGGTCACTGACCGAAGCGGCAGCAATATCGAACCCGTTGACCCCGTCGACCCGACGGAATCCTGCTATACCGATCAGTTTCGGCAGCCGACCCAAGCGGTCGGTAAGCTCGACATCTTGTTCGTGACGGACACTTCAGGCTCGCTCGATACCGAGCGCGCGGCGGTCGCGAACGGAATCGATGCTTTCGTGGCGGGTCTCAACAATAACGTCGATTACAATATCGCGGTCATGCTCGGTCACGGCAGCACAAGCAGTTACGCCGGCAAGCTCTATCAGCACGCCGCTGAACCGGTCGTGCTGACGAAAGCGCAAGGGCTCGCGCAAATTCGCGCGGACTTGCGCACGAAGCTCAGCAGCCCGCGCGGTGACGGCAACAGCGATGGCGGCGAGATGAACTTGTACTCGGTCAATCGCGCCGTTACCGATGCGGCCCTCTTCGCCGGCAGCCAAGCGCAGGGTTTTTTCAGAAACGACGCCGCGCTGGCCGTCGTGTTCGTCGGCGACGAGAACGACATTTGCGCCGAGTATCCGGCGGGTGTGACGCCCGTTCCTGACCCGCAGGGAAGCGAGCCGGTCGCGAAGGCCCGCGACTGCGGCGGAATCACGCCGCTCTCGGTTTACAACAATCTGAAAGCGAAAAAGGGAATGAAGCCCACGCTGGTCTCGTCGATCATCTATCTGCCCGGCCAAGCCTATCCGATGACCGATGAAAACGAGATCGGCTACGGCATGCTCGAAGCGACCGAGCTCTCGAAAGGCCTGAAGGTCAATCTGGCGGGAACGGAAACACAAATCGCGAACGGACTTTTCGATATCGGCAAGCTCGCCGACAGCCAGCTCCCCCTGATCACGAAACATACACTGTCGAAACCCGGTACGCTCACCGCGCTCGAAGTTAGAATCGACAACCAGGTCGAAACCGACTTTACGTTCGAGGCCGCCACGCGCGAAGTTCACTTGAACCGCCCCGGCTCGGCGGGCTCGAGCGTCGCGATTCGCTATTGTGTAAAGTAGAGCGATTCGCCGAATCTCCAAGCGGCCTGCCGTTTTCCGGCAGGCCCTCACCGAGAATTGTGCTTAAAATTCCGCTTGACCGAACTCGTCTACCGCTAAATTGTAGGACGCATCCGAACGCGCGCGGCCCGGAGATTGCTCTAATGCCTCATGCGCGAGCGGAACGTTGGTTCACGTTGTACGTTTCGGGCCGAGCGCGGGCCCGAAGCCGAATTGCCTTGGGAGCAAGTTATGATCGGCCGAATCCTCCTCGCTTTGACCCTCTTGGTCTCAGCGGTCTCTTTCGCGGATTATTCCCGCAAATACGAAATCAAAGGCAGAGTCGGGCCCTTTCATGTGCAGCCGGGTTACGATGTCGGCGTCAAAATTGAAGGCGAAGCCGAGTCGGCCCTCATTCGTTTGTGCCAGCCCACCCAACCGGGAATGGACGTAAACTACTACCTGTACCACCGTCTCAATAAGGCACAGTCCGAAGGCGCCGAAGTCCTCGTTATTTATAACGAACGCACGGGTAAGGACCCTGTCACAGGACGAAACAAACTCTGCCTGATTGAGCTCGTTTACTGATATAATTAAAAAGCACGACTGATCTTTGAGTCTCTGCCTGAGGGGGATCTATGCTTCGGGGCTCTTTTTTATTCAGTATTTTCGCGCTCTTAAGCCTTGCGGCCTGCTCGACGGCTCCCCACAAGAAATTCGCCGACGTGAAACCCGGAATGTACAAGGGCGATGTCCTCGACATGCTGGGTTCCCCCACCGAAAGCCGCTACCGTGGCGATCAATATATTTGGACCTATAAGTTCATGACCGACGATAAGAACGTCGTCAAAGAGGTCCACGTCAAAGACGATTTCGTCACGTACGCCGGCGAGCCTCAGCCGATGGCCTCCGACTCGAAAATCTCGCGCGTGGTGACCGGAATGACCAAAAGCCAAGTGCTCGACGTGATGGGCTTTCCGAAGCGCACTCAAAAGCGCAACGGCAAAGACGCGTGGGTTTACAATTCTAAAATCGGTGGCGAGGCTCAAGTGCAATTCGAATCCGACAAGGTCGTGCACGTCGGTCCTGCCGAGGAGCCAGCCGCACCAGCCCCGGCCGCGCAAGAAGTGGCGAAACCCGCCGACACTGCGTTCGAGCCCGTCGAGTAAACCGGCCCGGATTTTCCGCTCTTAATCTATTTCGATAGTTTGATGCGTTTTTTCTCGCGCTCGGCGTCCTCAGCCGCCTTATTGCGAGTGGGAACGTAGGGCGTCGCCTGAGGCTGCGGCTTCACGGGCTCGCCGTATTTCTGGCTGACTTTCTTTTTCAATTCGGTGAGGCGGCCGTCGATTCCGCCTTCGGTTTCGAACTCGTTCAGAGTCTTCAAGCGTAGGGGTCTGTATTGGCGGTCGAGCCTGGCGCCTTGTTCCGGGTGTTCGAAGCGGGTGTGGGTGCGCTCCTTATTGAAATCGTCATAGAGCTTTTCGAGCTCTTTGTGCTCGGCCGAGATTTTGGTGAGCGTCTCCGACATCTGTTGTTGATCGGTGATTGTCTTTTTAGCCTCAATGAGCTGAACGATCGACTGCTCTTTCGCCTGAATTTTCAGAGCGGTTTGGCGAATGCTCACCTCGTGCTGGCTCCAGTCGCCGGCGCGTGCGCCACCGGCCGGCAAAAGCGCGGCGCCCACGATGGCGGCGCAGCTCGCGCTCAGGAGAATTTCAGTTACCGGCCATTTGTACGATCGCATATTGCTCCCACCGGATTCGCACATCCAAGTGCTTCAGGCGCTTGACGAGAAGACTCGCCTTGATCGAGTTGATTTTTGGAACGCGAAGATGCCCGTTGCGAATCGTGCTCACCAAGCTGTCGGCGTTCCACAAGAACCTCTTGTCGTCGAGAATCTCGCGCACCGCGGCCCGCAGCTCGTTGGTGTCGATGCCTTCGACGATCACGTCGAACATCAGCAGACCGTCGTTTGCCTGCGAAAGCTCGGAGTTCCCATACTGCGCGATTTCGTCAATGCTGTTGCCGGCAGGATTCGGGCTTTGCGGAAACTCGAGTTCGGGTACGGGCGCGGGGGGATTCGCGAAGGCTTCCGCGTCGAATCCGCCCGGAACGAACCCGGCCGGAGGCTCTGGGGCCGCCGGCGGTGGCGCGCCGGGACTCACGACTTCGATATCTTCGGCCGACACGTCGAGCTCGTAAAAATCGGCGGGCGGAACGGGCTCGGCGGGCATCGCGACCGGCGGGGGCGGCGGCATTGGCGGCTGGAGGCGCTTTTTGCCCGGATCAGTCGTGCCGGCTTTACTCGCCGTCATTTCAAGGTCGATGTATTGGGCTGGCGATGAATCGGGGCTTTGCGCGCCAGCCGGGGCGGCCGCGCTTTCAGGATCGTCGAGTAATACCATTTCTCCGCAGGATGGGCAGGTCACCATCCCGAAATCCGCTTTGATTTCAAAACCGCATCTAGGGCAGTTCAGCGTTTGCTCCATGGCATTTCTTGTACTTCTTCCCGCTGCCGCACGGGCACGGGTCGTTGCGGCCGACCGTTTCGGTCTTACGCACGGGCTCCGCCGCCTTAGGTGCTGGGCCCGTCGGGCCGTTCACGCTCGGATGGCTCAACGTCATACGCTGGCGTTGCGGCTTGGGTGCAAGCGCCTCAAGGGCCTGGCGTTTTTCTTCAAGCACTTCATCGCGCTCGATCTCGCCCGGAACCTCATGCTCGTCATGACCCAGCTGTCCCTCCGGATGCTCGTGCGCGACGAGCTGTATTTTGAGAAACTTCTCGACCGTTTGAGCTTTGATATTGTGGTCCATTTCGGCGAACGCGTTGAACGCCTCTTTTTTGTACTCGATCAAAGGATCTTTTTGGGCATACGCGCGCAAGTTGATGCCCTCTTTGAGGTGGTCCATGCGGAAGAGATGCTCTTTCCACAGCGTATCGATCGTCTGCAGGAGAATCATTTTTTGAACTTCGGGCGTGAGCGGACCGAGCGTTTGCTTTTGGCGCTCGTAAACGCCTTTAACGGCTTTTTTCACGGCTTCGGTGAGCGTTTCGGAGCTCAGCGTGTTGCCCAAGGAGGCGGGGTCGAACTCGGCGCCGAATTGCTGATGGATCGCCTTGCGCAGGCCCTCGAGATCCCAGTCTTGTGATTTCACGTCTTCGGCTGCGTACATGTCGAGCATGTCGGAGGTGATGGAGGCCATCATGTCGAGCACGATCTCTTCAACCGCGACGCCTTGAAGAACTTCGCGGCGAAGCGAGTAGATCGTCGTGCGCTGTTTGTTCATGACGTCGTCGTACTCGAGCAGGTGCTTACGAATGTCGAAGTTGTGACCTTCGACCTTGCGCTGCGCGCCCTCGATCGCGCGCGTGACCATCGGCGCCTCGATGGGCTCGTCTTCGGGAACGCGCAGCGTGTTCATGATCCGCTGAATGCGTTCCCCGTTGAAGATGCGCATGAGGTTGTCTTCGAGCGAGAGGTAAAAACGTGAAAGACCTGGGTCGCCTTGGCGGCCTGAGCGGCCGCGCAGCTGGTTGTCGATTCGCCGCGATTCGTGGCGCTCGGTGCCGATGATACAGAGACCGCCGGCTGCGATCACTTCTTGTTTTTCTTTTTCACACTGAGACTTGAGCTTCGCGAGCTCGTCGGCATACTCGGGCGTGGCTTCGTCGAGGCGCTTTTGGCGCGCGAGTCCCTCGGGGTTACCGCCGAGCACGATGTCGGTTCCGCGGCCGGCCATGTTGGTGGCGATGGTCACGGAACCCTTGCGGCCCGCTTGGGCGACGATCTCGGCTTCTTTTTCGTGGTGTTTCGCGTTCAAAACCTTGTGAGGGATGCCGAATTTCGAAAGGTGGCGCGAAATCAATTCGGAGCGCTCGATCGAAACCGTACCGACGAGCACCGGCTGGCCGCGCTTGTAGCAATCCTCGAT
>DASUEL010000560.1:0-10033 GCA_036275095.1 Bdellovibrionales bacterium | reverse complement strand
ATGCGGCAAAAAGCAGACGCTTCACGCGGCAGGCGCTCCTCACCGTAAGTATCGGAATTTGATGGAGCTGCCGTGACTGGGCTTAGGCCAAGCCGGCCCAAGGTCGCGTCGCGATTACGGACTGACGAGCACGCGCTTTTTCGCGGTCACGCGGTAGTTCAGCTTTCCCTCGTCGAGCAGGAATTTAAAAACGTCGGACCACTTCGCGTCTTTGATGTCGATCGAGATTTTTTTGTCGTTGGTGACGTTGTTGCTGAGCTTGTACTTCATGTTGGTGTCGTCGAGCAAGCTGGTGAGCGCGTCGCGCAGACCGATGCTGCCTTGCTGAACCGAGATTTTATGTTCGGGAAGACCGTCGGCGGCGTTGGCAGCTTTTGGAAACACGAGAGTAAACGCGGCGGCCAGCGAAAGTACGGCCAGAAGGCGAACGATCATGAGACTCCTCCTTGAAAATCAATGATGCGAAACCTATCCGTGCGCAGCGATCTTAGTAGGCGTTGCGCGATCGTTTGCTCTTACTATAACTCGCAACACGGCGGGAGGAAGTGGAAATATTGAAGTAGTGCCTAAAAAAGTCGGCGGCGACTTGGCTCGAACGGATGCGCCAAATGCGCTCATGAATCGTGACGACTGAAATGGCGATCTTGCGCTCTCCCGAGCGGCCGTAACCCACGAACCAATCGTACTTGCCGGCGGGCTCGGTGCCGGTGAGCGAACCGGTTTTTCCGCCGAGCTCGAGACCGGCCAGGCGGGCGCCGTTCACGATTTGGCGAAACGATTTACGTGACGTCCCTTGCGTGATCGTGGCGGCCATAAGCTGGCGCAGCTCACGCGCCGAGCTCGGCTCGACGACGGGCTCACTGCCCGGGCCCGGCTCGGCTTTGTAGATCGTGTCGCCGCCTGAGCGGACGGCGCGAACCAGAAACGGCTCGGGAATGACGCCGTCGTTGGCGATCGCGGCGGCCATCAATGCCCCTTGAAGCGGGCTCATCGTGTTCTTACGCGTGAAACCCGAAGCCGCTTCGGCTACGGCCCAGCGGTCATCGCTGGGAATGAAGGCCTGGCCGCTTTCGATCGGAATGTCGGCTTCGATGTTTTTGTTGAACAGAAAGCGCTCGGCATACGCCTGCAGCGTTTGCGGGCCCACGAAGAACAAGCCCATCTTCGCGAAGACGGTGTTGATCGAGCGGGCGAACGCCTCGCGCACGGTGACGTAGCGGCGCCAGCGTCCGCCGTCTTCCTCGACGTTGCGTCTATACAAAGTGTGGTTGCCACCGCCGTAGCCGATGCGCGAGTTGGCGCCGAGCTTGTCTTGGTCGATCGCCGCGGCCGCGGTCACGATTTTGAAAATCGAAGCCGCAGGAAACGTCGCCTTGAGCGCCAGATTCTCGCCCTTGTTGCGGCGGTTGTAGCTGACCATGGTCAATATTTCGCCGGTCGCGGCGTCCATCGCGACGATGGCGCCATAATCGGGCCGGGTGCGGTTGAAGATCGCCTGCATTTTGCCTTGAAACTCCGAATCGAGCGTGTACTCGATGTCGGCTAGGCCTTCGTCCTGCCAGTCGATGCGCGATGGGAACTTATTTTCGCGAATGTAGGGCGAAAGATTCTTCAGGACCTGGTCTTTGGGCTGGCTGAACCAGCTTTTCGACTGCGAACCGGGGAGCACGAGGCCGTCGGCGACGCCTTCGTTGCGAAGAACGCCGACCGCCGCGACCAGGTTGATGCCCGTAAGCACGATGAGACCCCAGAACACTCTACGTGAGAAGAATTTTTCACTCATGATGAACTTCAATCCTAACAATACGTCCCGCCAAAATGTAAGTCCTTTTTTACTACAGCTCGCCAACTCCAAAGTTCATCCCAGTGCGGGAGACAGAGACCAGCACGATGGTCGCGGCCGAACCCGCGCTCTGTTTCGGACTCGTCAGAGTTCCGTCGTACCAGCCTTCATAGTCGCCCGTTTCCGAGAAGACACCGTTGCCCGACTCGTCGACAGCTAAGCGAATTTTGTAATCGCCCGAGGGAAGCCCCGTGATTTCGTAATCGACTTCGTGGCTCGAAGTCGTCTGCACGCTTCCTTGAATCTGCGTTCCACCGCCCGTTCCGGCCGATCGCTCCACATAAAGCTGCACGAACTTTCCCGAAGATGAAAACGGCGGAAGCGTGACCGTGCCCGAAACCGAAAGACTTCCGGTTCCAAAAACCGTCGCGGCCATCGTGATGGTCGGAGGAAACGCCGAGCTCCCGCCACCGGGAAACACGTCACATGAAACCAGTAAGGCTGAATAAGCTATCAAAAGCCGTCGCATTACGTCCTCTTATCGGACCAGTGCCATTTTTACTCAAACCCGCGAGGCGCTGGGCGTTCAGAGGCTCAAAATGCGACTGAGGCGCGGAGAATCGTAGTGAAAACTACATCGACACAATTCAATTAATTTGTTGATTCCACGCGTACGGCCGCGCTAGCTTCCGCTCGCAAGATCAATTTGGATAGGGTTTTCGCTGTTGGTTTGGCCCCGCTGGTTGCGGAGCCGGCGAGACCCGGCGGATTGGTCGCCTGCTCAAGGGGAATGCCCCCGCTATCTGTTCTTAAGGAGGACGAGATGAAACTGCTTTCTGCTCTTCTGCTCACGTTGGCCGCGACTTCAGCTATGGCCATGCCCGCCGTTAACGACGCTGCCAGCTACGATGTGACCGTTTCTCAAGGCGGCCAATCCATCAGCGGCACACAAGATCTGGTGATCACCGCTTACAATGCGACGACGAAACTCTACACCGTGAAGTCGACCTCAACCTTCAACGGCCAAACCCAGGTTCAAGAGCAGACCACGACGGCTGACAAGCTCGTTTCTGACGCCGCCGCCAACCAGCTCCTGAGCAATTGCGCCGCCCAAGGCGGAACGCTCGGCCAAGTTACCGTACCGGCCGGCACGCTCGACGCCTGCACGCTGCCCGTGAATGAAAACGGCGCCCGCGGCACCGTTTCTCTCGGCGCCGTTCCGTTCGGCCTCATCAAGCTCGAGGTTGCGAACGCGTCTCAGTCAATGACGCTCACCCTGAAGGCCTACACGAAGGGTCAGTAATCAGTTCGCGGGAATCGGCGATCGGCATCAGCTGACCGCCGACTCCAGAACTGAATGGGTTTCATCCCAGACTGCAGAAGGGGTTTCGCTGAGGCGAAACTCCAAAAAAAAAGGCGACCAATGGTCGCCTTTTTAGTTCCCTCAACTTACGTTCCACAACACAACAGACGTACAACCTTAGGGAATATACGAATAACGGGCAGCGATGAACAAGTTTGCGTTGATACCGTTGCCCGATACACTTCTCACAATTACGATTTTGAACTCATTCGTGCTCACGCGGTACATGTTGACCGACCAGCCTTGAGCTTCACGGGTGCCTTGCTCTTGCTCCATTTCGGCGGCCGTTTTCACACGGAAATCATTTTGGCTGAACACGATCGTTTGCAGGGTGCCATTCGACAAAGACGCCGAGAGGCGGCGCAGACCAGACAAGTTGAAGTTGCCGCCGGCGATCTGTACGTTGCGGCTGATTGCGCCCGTCGTATCGAACGCGGGAATGCTTCCGCTCAGATTCGTCACGCACAAAAGCGTGCCGGGGTATGCCGGGTTGTCGGGTTCGTTGTCGGTCAATGCGACTTTCGAGTTGGGGCTCAGATTGGTCGTTTCCGCGTAAACGTCACCGCCGATGTAACGGTAACTACCCGCGGGCAACGCGGCCACGCGGCTGGCAGGACCTACCGGAATAAACGGATTCAGGGCACTGGCATCGCAGATCGGGACGTTTTGAGCGCAGGCGTTACCGGGGGTGACCTGGCAGCCTTGGCCGGCCGGGGGATTCGCCCCGCCGCCGCTGCTCGTGCAGCCCGCGACACTCATCAAAAACGCGCTCGTTAAAACCAATCTCAAAAACATTTTAACTCTCCGAAACTTAGCCGAGTGCTCCCGGCGTCGTTTCATGGGCTCCAGGGGCAAGAAAAGTACCAGGAGGATGCCCCTTTAAATTGACTCAGGCAGGTCACGTGACGAAACTTGTCGTGTACTTTCTACACACTGTCCCCGGGAGTGACAGCGATGGAACAAAAAGCCCTTCAAGATCAATACGCTCCGAACGGAATCTGCTTCGGGTGCGGGCCCGCCAACACCAAAGGCCTTCGCATCAAGAGCTACCCCAAGGGCGACAAGGTCGTGGCTGAATTCAAGGCCGAGAGCTACCACCAGGCGTTTCCGGGCGTGCTCAACGGCGGCATCATCGGGAGCCTCCTCGACTGCCATAGCAACTGGACAGCCGCCTACAACATCATGAAGAACAAAGGCATGACCGAGGCACCCTGCACGGTCACGGCCGAATACGCGGTGAAGCTCACGCGGCCCACGCCGGCCGACGCCATCATTCATCTCGAAGCGTGGGTGACCGAGCTGGGAGACGATCGCGCGACGGTCGAAGCGACTCTGACCGCGAACGGCAAAGTTTGCGCGACCTGCAAAGGTTTGTTCGTTGCCGTGAAACCGGGGCATCCGGCCTATCATCGCTGGGGGTAAGAAATGAAACTCGATCTTTCGCTTTTGGTTCTGCGCATTGGGTTCGGCGGCGTCATGCTGCTCGCACATGGCCTGCCGAAGCTCATGAGCTATTCGGAGAGGGCGAATACCTTCGCCGATCCGATCGGCCTGGGCTCGAACGTCAGCCTCATTCTCGCGATCGGTGCGGAGGTGTTCTGCGCGCTCGCGGTCACGTTTGGACTTTTCACGCGGCTTGCGGCCGTGCCGCTCGCGTTCACGATGTTCGTGGCCGCGATCGTCGTGCACGCCGGAGATCCGTGGCAGAAAAAGGAGCTCGCGGTCATGTACTTCATTGCATTCGTCGCGATCATCGTCGCGGGGCCGGGGCGCTTTTCGCTCGACACGCTCTTCGCGAAGCTCGGTATTTTTCAGAAGAAAAAGAAGTAACGGCGCGATCCGCTTCCTCAGGGGTTTTCTGGTCCTGACAAAGGTCGCGAAGAACGCAAAAAATCACACTTCGTTTTTTCAGCGCTGGTTAAAATAAAGCCCTACACCATGCACGACCAGCGCTTGCCTCAAAAACCCGGACGTTTGAAACGGCTGAGAGCCTCGATTCTCTCGTCGCGTCCCGCACGCAGCGTGCGAAGACTGCTCGGCTACGACGAAAGCCTGCGCGATTTGCCCTATATTCTCGATCAGGCAAAGCCGCACGCTCCGCTTGCCGAAAAAGTCGCCTGGGTGGAGCAGCTCATGGAGTGGGTTCGCTCCGGAACCGAGCTGAGCCACGACTTCGATACGAGCACCGGCCAGCTCTACACCGTGCGCGTCAGGTTTTTGCTGCAGCTGCTCGAACGCAATCCGCACTGGAAGGCGGCGGTCGCCGAAAATCTGCGCGCCGTATTTCGCGAAACTTCGGCGGTTGAGCTCTTCTGCCAAACAGGCCTGTCGCAAGAGTCGGGTTTTTTCAGCGAGGGCGCCGACCGCGTGCTCAAGAAGCTCCTGCCGGTTCCACCGAAGAATAACGATCTCTCCGAAATTTTCGAGCGCGTTTTCCGTGATGAAACCGACGCGACCTGGATGCGCCACCTTCCGCCCGAAACCTTCAATGACATCCTGGCGCTCTTTCAACACGGAAATCCCGAGCCCGATACCCTCTTTGAAAACCTGCGAACTGCGATTCTCGAGTCGTTGCTGATCTTGGGCTCGAACGTGAGCGCGCAGGGTCTCCACCCGGCCGTACGGAGCCGCCTTCCCGGCGTCGCGATCGGCTCGTCGCCGTTTCTGCGGCTGAACCAGAACTTGAGCCGGTTGGTTTTCGATTTGAGCCAGGAAGATGCCAAGCCGCTCGAGCTGAGCGAGATCTCGGCGGGATTTCAGCCTCTGATCGACGAATGCAAAGTGCAAATCGAAGCCGTGCTGGAGCATCTCGAGGTCTCTGGCGTCAGCGTGAATCTCGTTTATCGACTCGAGACTCTTTCACACTCGCTCACCCGCATCGAGACGCTGCTCAAGCTCCTCGTCATTCAACACTTGGCCGAGCGGCAACAGATCATTTTGAACTTTACGTCCGACCTGATTCTCGAGCGCCTCTCGAGCTCGACGGTCACTCAGCTGATCGAAAATAATCTACATCTTCTTTCACGCAAGATCGTCGAGCGAACAGGGGCCTCGGGGGAACATTACATTACCCGCAATCGCGCCGAGTACGTTCAAATGCTGCAGTCGGCGGCCGGGGGAGGTCTGCTTACGGTCGGCACGACCGTCATCAAATTCGCCGTCAGCAACCTGAAGCTGCCGTACTTCTTCGACGGATTGTTTGCCACGGTTAACTATGCCGGCAGCTTCGTCATGATGCAGCTCATGGGCTTTACCCTCGCGACGAAACAGCCGTCAATGACGGCCTCGGCGCTCGCGGGCAAGCTCAACGAGATCAAGAAACCCGAAGACGTGAACGAGTTCGTTACCGAGATCATCCGCATCACGCGCTCGCAGTTCGCGGCCGCCGCCGGCAATGTGGGCATGGTGATTCCCGGCGCGATCGCGCTCGAAATGGTGATTCGCCTGATTTTCGGCCGCTCGGTCATCGGCGTCGAGACCGCTCAGTACGTCGTCGCGAGCCTGCACCCGTTCAAGAGCTTGACGATACCCTTCGCGGCGCTCACAGGTGTCATACTCTGGCTTTCGAGTATTTTCGCGGGCTGGATCGAGAACTGGGTGGTCTACCGCCAAATTCCCGAGGCCATCTCACAAAATCGCCGCCTGATCGCGGTTTTCGGCCCCGAGCGAACGGAGAGCTTCGCGAAGTGGTTTTTGCACAACACCTCTGGCTTCGGCGGGAGCATTTCTCTCGGCACTTTTCTCGCGTTTACCCCGATTGCCGGCCGCTTTTTCGGGCTCCCGCTCGACGTGCGCCACGTGACGCTTTCTTCGGGATCGCTGACCTTCGCGGTTTGCTCGATGATCGGAGCTGGCGCGGTCGACAGATGGGCGATCGCCGGGGCGGCACTCGGAATTCTGTTCATCGGCCTTCTCAACTTCGGCGTGAGCTTCGCCCTGGCACTCGGAGTCGCCGCCCGCGCGCGAAACGTGAACAGCACTTGGATATGGACTCTGCTCAAGATCGGCTGGCTTCGCCTGCGCAGAAGCCCGCGCGAGTTTTTCTTGCCGCCGCCCGCCGGGCTGGACGATAAAATCGAGTCTCAATCGCACTGATACGAAAGTTGAAGCGTGGCACGCAAACCGTTCGATGAAACATGGTATGTCAGGCCCCCTGGAATCCCCGATCGAACGTCGGCGGGAGGCATCGTGGTCCGCATCGAAAACGGAAAGCCGCTCGTCGCTCTGATACGCGAAGGAAAGATCAAAGATTTCGTTCTCCCAAAAGGAAAAGTCGAAAAAGGCGAAACCATCGAGCAGGCCGCCGCTCGCGAAATCGAGGAAGAAGCCGGCATTTCGGACCTCGAGCTGATCCGCTCGCTCGGCGCCCTGAGCCGACTCAACTATCACAAGAATCAATGGGTCACGACCCACTACTTCTTGTTCGTCACGAAGCAATCCGTGACGTTCGCCACCGACTCGAGCCGCGACTATTCGACAGAATGGTTCAATCCCGAGAATCTCCCCAAGATGTATTGGGCCGAGCAACGCAAACTCATCGAGGACAATCTCCGCTTTATATTCAAGCTTTCGGGTGGCGACTGAATTCGGAGCAGGCAAGCGCGGCCGGAATTGTCGGCGATCCTTCATTGTTCTTTCATAAATCGTTCATGGTGACCTGAAATCCTGTCTGGACCGCCGGGTCGAAGATGAACCCGGCAACTACTTGGAGGGATCATGGAAGCCGCCGACAAGCACAATCCGGCCCAGCAGCCGAGTGCCCGTCATACTGAAGAAGGTGAACGTTTCAATCGCGCTCTTTTCGCAGCCGTCGACGCTCTCAATAACGCCGAAATCCCATTCGGCTTGATCGGCGGCGTCGCCGCGAGCGGCATGGGCCGCCCGCGCGCAACCCACGACATCGACATGTTCGTACGGCCCGAGGACGCGGAAGCCGCCGTTGAAGCGCTCGCGAAGAATGGATTTCGCACGCAAAAAACGGATTACAGCTGGCTCTTCAAAGGCTGGAAGGAAGAGATCCTCGTCGATATCATCTTCAAATCGTCGGGCGACATCTACTACGACGACGAAATGCAGGCCCGCACGCGGCTGGTGAACTTTCACGGCCGAAAAGTCCCGGTCGTCGCCCCCGAGGATTTCATCATCATCAAGTGCGCGGTCCACAACGAAATTGGACCGCATCACTGGCACGACGCACTCGCCGTGCTCGCACACGCCACGATCGACTGGGAGTATCTGCTGAAGCGTTCGCGCCGCGCGCCGCGCCGGCTTCTCGCGCTTTTGATCTACGGGCAATCGAATGACATTTTGGTCCCCAATTCGATCATCCATCAGCTCTACCAGACCGTATTTGGTGACGCGATGATGGCGCGGCCCGCCTCGCCCCATATCGTCACGCCGATGGCGTCGGGCCAAAAAGAGCCCGCGATTTACGTCAAAGGGCACATCAAGGACGCGCTGGCAAAAGATCAGCGTACCGGCGATCTTGATTTGAAAATCGACGTGGGAAGTGATCAAATTCTTCTCAGAGGCGAGGTCTTCAGCGAAGTTCAAAAAAACGCCGCTGAAGAGATCTGCTGTCAGGTGGCGCCCGGCTACTCCATCAGCAACCGGATCACCGTGCCCCACTTCACCCGCCCGGAAGGATCTGAGACGATTCAATGATTCGTATCGCAGCCGCCGGAGACATCCATTTCGATCGAAACTCGAAGGGCCGACTGCGGCCTCACCTTCAGCAACTGAAGAACGAGGCCGATCTGCTCCTTCTGGCCGGTGACCTGACTCAGACGGGCCATATGGACGAGGCACGCATTCTCGCCGACGATTTGAGCGACTCACCCGTTCCAGTGGTCGCGGTTCTCGGCAATCACGATCACCATGTCGAACAGGTCGGCGATCTCTGCGGCATTCTCTCGAGCGCCGGCGTGCATGTGCTCGAGAAGCAATCGATCACGATCGACCTCGGCCAGCGTACCGCCGGTATCGTCGGCCTAAAAGGATTCGGTGGCGGCTTCGTCGGCGCGTGCGCCAGCGACTTCGGCGAGCCCGAGATGAAGATGTTCATTCGCCACACGAAGTCACAAGCCGAATCGCTGCGCAAGCTGCTGAGCGAGCTCGACACCGATTACAAAATCGTCCTCATGCATTACTCCCCCGTCATGGACACGTTGCTCGGCGAGAAGAAAGAGATCTACCCGTTTCTGGGAAGCTACCTGCTCGCCGAGGCGATCGACCAAGGCGGCGCCGACATCGTTTTTCACGGCCACGCCCACCGTGGTATCGAAAAGGGTATAACGCCTGGAAAGATCCCAGTGCGCAACGTGGCCCAACCCGTGATTCGCCACGTTTTTAATCTCTATACGCTCGATAAGAAAGTTGGCATCGTCAGCCACTCCAGCCTGGTCCCGCGGCAATTGGGTCACTGAGCCAAAATTAGTTGACCCTGGGCACCCCTAGTGATGAATTGCGAGGCGAGGACGCCATGCTAAAATTCAAGTACAGTCATCGCCACCCCGCAGTCGAATACACCCCCAACCCGAAGTTTGGAACGGTCTTCGCGCCGCACATGCTGCGCATGAAAATCGCCGCCGACGGCTCTCACGAAGGAACGGCCGAGATCGTACCGTTCGCCTCCGAGTCGTTTTCTCCCGGTACTCTCGTGTTTCACTACGGCCAGAGCATCTTCGAAGGCATGAAAGCGTTTCGCCAACAAAACGGCAGTGTCGCGGTTTTCCGCGCCGACCTTCATGCGCGCCGGTTCGCCAAGTCGGCCGAGCGCATGGCCATGCCGGCTCTCTCCGAAAAAGACTTCATCGATTGCATTCGCGAGTACGTGGCGTTCGAACAAGAGAACGTGCCGTCCGAGCCCGATCACTCGCTGTATCTGC
>DASUEL010000559.1:0-2104 GCA_036275095.1 Bdellovibrionales bacterium | reverse complement strand
CAGTCGTCATTGTAGAACGTGCCTTCACAGTACGAGCCCGCCAACCCTCCGTTGCAGTTCGAGCGGGTGCCGACAGGACAGGCTCCGTTCATGCACGTATCCCACGGCCGCACGTTCTGGCCCTGGAACTCCCAAGGGAACGGCGGCCCGGCGAGCGGCGGCGGCGTCATCGGCGGCGGGCTCATGAGCGCCACCGGCGTCGGTGTCGGCGCGGGTCCCGCATTCGGGCAATACTGATCGCGCGGAACCGGGCAGCGGGGATAATGCACGCGAAACGCGGTGGTCGTGAGATTCGAGTCGTTGTTGCCGACGTCGGTCGCTTTGATTTCGTAAACGTGCATTTCGTTGTAAGGCGCGCGCTCGGCCAATCCGTTCATCGCGAGCCGCGCCTGCAGGGGCGTGTTGTACGAAATCTCGTCTTCAGCGGGCGTCATCGTCAGCACGGCTCCGTCAGGCAAACCCATGTCGGGGCAGTTGCGATAGCGATCGGCCGGGTCCAGATCGAAGCTGCTGCCTTTGCGGCAAGAGAGGATCGTGCCCGGCTCGTTGACGAACAGATCAATGTAGACTTGCTGCCAGTCGTCGCCGATGGCGCCGCCTTCGAAGGCGATGTCTTCGAGCGTGCGCCGGTCGGTGCAGCCCCCGAGCGGAATCGCGAGCCCCCGTTGATTGCGAACCGCTTGTACCGTCAAGCGAGGCGGCACGGCATCCGTGGGATTCGAGAGCGCGATCGTGGACGCGCACGAATCGAAAACGCCGGTGTTCGGCCGCGGGCGGTAGAACGCTTTCACCCGGAGCTCGAGGTTTGCGAGCATCGACGTCGATTCGTCGCCGCATGCGAGCGCGCGGTCTTTGATGTAAAGCTCGTAGCGCTCGGCCCAGGGAGGCATGTCCATTTGGGACGGGAGCAGCTGTTGAAGCTGTTCGGGCCTGAGGGACAAACCGGGCTCCGCGCAGATACCCCGGTCACGCTCGCGATTGTATAAGCTCTGCGCCCACGTGAAGGCGCCGCGAATATTCTGAAAATTCCGCGTTTCTTCCTCGACGAACGGCGTGCTCCCGATATTTCTGAAAAGCGCGAACGTGTCGCAAACCGGTGTGCGGCCGCCGCTATCGGAGCAGAACGGATCGTGATTGGCCATGGCCGATGTGAGCATCGTCGTCGCCCGCGGCAGCCAGTTTCTGACGATCAGCGTGTTGTCGTAAGCCTTGATCGCGTTCGTGATTCCGTACGTGAGCTCGTAGCAGGAGGTGGCGCCCGTCAGATCAAGCTGTCCGCCGCGATTCGAGAGGTAGAAAAAGGACGAGCTGATTCCGATGATTGCCAGCAGCGTGATGCCCAACAAGACTTCCAGGAGGCCGACGCCGGCTCGCTTCAATAGGAGAGGAGCGGCGCTCCTCCATTTTTGAGTGCGCGGTTTTACGAGATTCATCGCCATCAAGAGCCAATCGGAAAGGGCGCATGAAAAACGAGCGAGCGGGAGCTGAATCAATACTCAGGTCGGTACGAAAGTGGTTACAAAGAAAGTTCACCCGTCCGCGTAAGGGACCAGACGTTAGTGACACGACGCCTGTTGGTAGAGGCTCGCAACCCGCATCACGACGATCGCGATGGCAACCGCGATGAAGAGGCTGCCGGCGACGAGGTTGAGGCGGCGGCCGGCCACTGGCGACAATAGTTTGCGCGCGGCGGGCAGAAGCCCGAACGCGGGAAGCGTGCCCGCGCCGAACGCGCCCATGAAGGCCGCGCCCCAAAGCGCGCTTTCAGTCAGCGCCGCGCCCGCGAGGAACGTGTAGAGCCACGCGCAGGGTAAGAGCGGAGTGAGTAGACCGAGAGCGAGACTGCGCACTCGCGCGTCTTTGAGGCGAAACGCATGCGCCCAGGCGCGATTCAAAAATTTGAAAGCCAGTCCGTGCCGGCCTAGTCCCCCGCGAATCGTGCTCACGCCGATCGCGGTCAAGGTCAATGCGAAAACGAGACCGGCCGCGAGCGCGAACGCGGGGGTTTGAATTCGCTCGAGCAGCGATTCGCCGAGGGCGCCCGCCGCGGCTCCACGCGCCACGTATGCAAAGAGGCGCCCGGCGTGATAGTGCCATGCGCGGG
>DASUEL010000558.1:0-2371 GCA_036275095.1 Bdellovibrionales bacterium | reverse complement strand
ATCTATGATATCGATAAGATTTTCGAAATTTTTAATGATTATGGAAAGCCTCGTATCCGCCCTTCAGCCGCCACGCTCGAGCAGATCGCCAGTGATGTGCTGAAAACGCGCTCAGAGACCGCGATCGTGAGTTTTACCAAGCGGGTACTCGCTGCCCGCGACACCGAACCGTACGCCGGCGCAATGGCCAAGATCTTGGAGACGATACGATTCATGGGCTCCCACTTTTCGGCCGAGTCCCGGCAAGAAGTCGTGGCCGTGGCGCAGAAGAGCTTTTCGTTTGATCCACGAGTGACGCGCGCGATTGCCGAAGTCGCGTTGCCATTGCCGTCTCGGACAGCCGGAGCGAACTTAAATCGTATGCGCTATTTCGGTTACGGAGGCGCGGGCCGGTGCGCGGCTGCGGCGGCAAAGTGATCGGCTCAGCTTCAGTTCGCTGAGCCGGCTCCGTTTTCTTTACTCACCGAAGAACCACTTCAAAGCTTGGACTGTGCGGGGACCCAGGTTCGGGATTGAGATTTGCGGCACACCGTTGACGACCATGAGCGGGCCCTCGTGGGAAGCGCCCGCTCCGACGACGAGAATCTGGTCGGGCGGAGTGGCGCGGCTCTCGGCCGCTCCGGCATGCCGAACGAGTTTGCGGCCTACGATGATCTGTTCGCCCGTGTCGGGTTTCACGCCGTAGACAGGCGCGAATTCCACGTGTTGGCCGCGGGCTTCCGCCGCCGCGAGCAGGTCACCGAGGATTCCGCGGGCCGTGCCGTTATACCCGCTGGTGGCCACGACGAAGTCGACGAGCACGTCTTTGACAATACCCGCGTCCTCGTAAGTCAGTTTCCATTTCAAAGCGCCGCCGATCTCGACCCGCTCCATGTCTTTCACATAAGACGGGAGCAGCGTCATGTCGTCGCGTTCGTAAATGTCTTTGCAGGTTTCGTGATAGCGCTCGGGGTTGTTCTTCTTGAACTCCTCGTAAGACTTCGACTTTTGCCCGAACCAAAAGGAGTGCGCCGGTGCCAGCCCGGCCGGGTTCGGGTGACCGGCGTAAATTCCGTCCGGTCCTTGCCCGCGGTTATTTTCGACGGCAACGTTGCCTGAGGCTCCGGCTCCGATGTACGCGACGGTTTTGCCGGCGACGGGCAGGTTCGCGGGCACGCCCGCCCGCGACAGACGCCGCTGGTGAGAGGTCATTTCGTCGAAAAACATGAATGTGGGCATATCCTCTTTCGAGCGCAGCGGGCGGTTGCGCTCGGCTTCGATCTGTTCGATGGCCTTCGCGCTTTTGACCGGGTACTTACCTTGCTGGAGTCCCGTCGCGAGTACCGGGCGCTCGGTATAAAACACCAGGCCTTGCGCCGTTTCGATGCGGTAACGGGCCGGCCAGTCTTTCGCCTCCGCGGAATGATCGAAGCGGTCTTGAACGCGCGTCACGGCGTTCTCGAGAAGAACCGGGCCGCGCGAGGCCGCAATTGAGGCCACGATTAAGCTGTAAAGCGAGCTTGAAAGCGGATGCTTGCGGTCGCTGAAGTTGCTCATCTGCACGGGGCTGCCTGGGATATTCGTCGCCTCCACTTTGGTATTCAGCGGAAACGTCGCGCCCGCGTTCGCCCATACGGGGCTTGCCGGAGTCTCGCCCGCTTCGAGTACGACGAAGCTCTCGCGGCGCGGGGACAAAAACAGAGATGCGATCGTGCCGTGGACCCCGCCGCCGATGATCACCGAGTCTTGCACGAGGGCGCGGCCCTCGCGCTGGGCCGCCAGCAGCGCCCGCGTCTGAACCTGTGATTGCTCCCGCAAACGAAGCTCGAGCCGGCGCGCGACCGCCTCCGCGGCCTGCAAGCCCGCCTGCTCGAGCGATCTGTAGAGCCGCTGGATGACGCCGTCGCGGCTGTAAACGTTGGTCCAAGCGACGCGACTGCCGGCCTTCGCCGCGGGTTCCGCGGCGGTTGCGCAAGTATTTGCCAGCGCCGGGCGCGCGGCCGTCAGACCGATGGACGATAAAGCGAGGGCAAGTGCGCCGACAGAGAGAATGCGTTTGGTAGAGTTTTGAAGAATCATGGTGCATGCAATATTTGCAAGCGGGGTACCATCTTATTCGAGGGTGTAAAAGGCGGGGGGCCGCCCGTCACCGTCTAAGGTGACGTTTTCAGGCTCAAAATCAAAGGCCTAAACAAGGTTGGTTGGCTGCCGCGCGGTTTACGTCGAGCTGAATTGGACGCCGGATTGCAGAGCCTAACCGCGAATGGGAATCAGAACGTTTGTTGCCGCCCTTTCATTTATTATTGCTGCGTCCGCGGTTTCGCGGGCGCAGACTCCTCCTTCTCCGCGCAAATTGAAGGTACTGTTCACGCTCGCCCATGGCGACGACGAA
>DASUEL010000557.1:0-2765 GCA_036275095.1 Bdellovibrionales bacterium | reverse complement strand
CGACGGGCTTTTCGATTCTCGCGGCACGAACGAGACGAGAGCTATCGCCCTGCCCAAGCACAAGCCCGAGAATTTCAAGGGCTGGTATCGAGGCATGCCCAGGCGCCGGAATCTTCCACGCCAAATGTAAATACGATTCTTCGAAGTCAGTTTGTTTGACGGCAAGACGCGCCTGCGCTTGTTTGATTTCCTTTTTCCGGGAGACTTTCTTGAGGCGGTACGGAGCGATCGTCTCGAATTTTTCCTTTATTTTGGCGCGAGCCTCCTTGGATTCGAAATCGCCAGCCACGACAAGCGTCATGTTCTCTGGCACATAACGGCTGTGAAAGTAATCTAGAATCTTCTTCTTCGAAACTTTGCGAATTACTTTGTCGAAGCCAATGACCGGAAGGCTGTAGGGGTGCGTTTTGAACGCCGTTTCGAAGAGCAGCAGGCCCGCCTGTCTCTGAGGGTCGTCTGCATTTTTTTTGATTTCTTCGATGACGACTTCACGTTCGGCGTCGATTTCTTTCTCGTCGAAAAGCGGGTACGCGATCATTTCAGAAATGACATCCAGCCCGGTGTCGATGAAATGCTTCGAAAGCGTGACGTGAAAGACCGTTTGATCGAACGAGGTGTAGGCATTGATCTCGCCACCCGCGGTTTCGATGGCCGCCGCGACTTCGCCGACCTTGAACTTGCGCGTGCCCTTGAACACGAGATGCTCGATGAAGTGACTGATTCCTTCTTCGCCCTTTTTTTCGTCGGCGCTTCCGGTTTTCACCCAAATCTGCACCGAGATGACGGGTGATTTTTTCGACTCAATGAGGAGTACCTTCATCTTATTTCGCAATTGATATTTCTTGATCATGGGATAATGTGCTTTCCGTGTCGTTTGGAGTGTATGTTCACGTACCGTTTTGCCTTCAGCACTGCCCTTACTGCGATTTCGCCGTTTTCGAGCTGAAGCAACCTGAGGCTATCTCAAAGTATATCGCGTTGCTAATGCGCGAAATCCAGCAAAGAAGCGTGTCCGTAGGACCACAATCTGTAACATCGCTGTACTTTGGTGGTGGCACGCCCAGCCTTGCCGAGCCACGGCAGCTGGCTCAGGTTCGCGATGAGCTCGATAAGCACGGTTTCAAGTTGGCGCGTGGCGCCGAAGTGACTCTGGAGATCAATCCCGGAACCATCGACCGCACCTCGCTGCAGCGTTGGCTCGACGCCGGCATCAACAGGTTTAGTGTAGGCGCGCAAACTTTTGACGACGCTCACCTCAAGAAGATCGGACGCAAACATTTTGCGCGCGACACGATCGAGACCCTAAGTCTCCTACACGGTAGCGGGGTGAACTTCACGCTCGACATCCTCTTCGCGCTTCCAGGCCAGACGAAGGACGAGGTCCTTCGCGACGTCGAGACGGCGCTCTCGTTCAATCCGCCTCACGTTAGCGTGTATTGCCTCACGCTTCCGGAGAAGCATTCGCTCAACCGCGGACGGGCGCCCGACCACGAACAGGCCGAGATGTTCGAGCTGATCGAGCAGCGTTTGAACAAGGCCGGAATTACACGGTACGAGGTATCGAACTACGGCCGCCCCGGTCACGAGTCACGTCATAACCAGATCTATTGGTCGGACGCCGAGTACTGGGGCATTGGCTTGAGCGCGCATTCTTATCTGAAGCGCGAAGCCTGGGGCGTTCGCTTCTGGAATCCGCCCGGCCTGAAAGCTTACGAGAATCTCATCCGTGCGGCACCCGGGCCGCAAGCGCAGCCGTACGAGACGCTCCCGCCCGAAAACATCGAGCGGCTGACACTCGAGCAGTCACTGACAGACTTTTGCCATACGCATTTGCGTACGCTCGTGCGAGGTCTTCCGCTTGCGGCGCTGGAGCAGAAGTATCCCTCAGTGGCTGTTGGCGCAACACTGCGGCGTCTGCGCGAACTCGAACAAAAAGGGCTTGTGGAGCGCCGCGAAGAATCGTGGCGGCTAACCCGCCAAGGCCGCCTGATTGCGGACCAAGTCTTCGAGGCTCTCACCTTTCTTGAAAATGAAATTTTCCCTGAAAAAACTGGCGGTTTGGGCGGCGCGCCGGGTTGACATCGATCTTTGCCCGTCCATATTGGGTAAAGGAGTATCGGCCCATGAGTGAAGACGCAAAGAAGAACGAAGAAAATCCCCACCCGTTTGGCGAAGAACAAGATGAAGTCGAAATTGACGAGGTCGTCGATGGCGGGACCGTCCACTCCATGCCGGGGAACGGCAGTGAAACCGCGTCCATTCGTGAGGAGCTCGAAAAAGCCAAGAACGAGCTGCTTTATGCCCGGGCCGAGTTCGACAACTACCGCAAACGTGCGATGAAAGAGCGCAGTGAGTATCTGCGCTATGCCGGCGAACAGGCTTTCGTCGCGATATTGGACGTCGTCGACAATTTCGAGCGGGCGCTTCAAACCGAAGTCACGCCCGAAAACCTCGAGAGCTTTAAAAAGGGCGTCGCGCTTATCGCCGACAGTCTAAAAAGCACGCTCAAAAAATTCGGCGTCCAGGAGATCGAGTCGCAGGGCGCGCCGTTCGACCCGAACATGCATGAAGCGATCAGCAGCGAAGAAACCGATGCCTTACCGCCCGGTCATATCTCGCAGGTCTTCAGAAAACCTTATAAGATGCATGATAAGGTCATCCGGCCCGGCCAGGTGGTCGTTGCAAAAGCGAAGTCCGAAAAGAAAGATTAAAGAGCGAGCACGTTGGCGAAAAGGGATTACTACGAAATACTCGGAGTTTCTCGA
>DASUEL010000556.1:0-6484 GCA_036275095.1 Bdellovibrionales bacterium | reverse complement strand
CGACACCGGCCAGGCGGCGCGCGGCCGGGCGGTACGTGGGGTTGGCGGGCAGAACCGGTGTCGCCGTCGTCGTCCAGGTGTTCGCGGTATTGCGGCCGGTGATCACTCCAGACGCCGAAATGAGCCCGTTGAAAACGTGTTTGCCCGCGGTGTTGTATTTCGTCACGGTGTTGTTCGTGAAGTCGAGTACGATCAGGCAGCCCGTCGTCGGAGACGAGAGCGCGTCGCGCATCGTAACATAAATCTTTCCGTTCAAGCCTGTGGCACCGTAGACGTCGCCGCAGTTGCTGTCGATCGCGGTGTTGGCGGCGCTTTGAGTGAAGCGCATCCACAAATGATTGTTCGAGGCATCGAGAATGTCGAAGCCGCTCGCGTGGCCGACAAGTGCCGCGCGATACGGGAAAGCCTTCTGCGAGCCGCGCGAGTTAGCCGCGAACGCTTCAGAGTACCAAGGCTGCGTCGAGTCCGTGCGCCACGCGGTGACCGCGTCGGCGGTGGGATTCCAGTAGTCGACGGAGAGCACCGTGTTCGAGCCGAGCTGCGCGCTCGCCGGGCTGCTGTTGTCGTTGGTCGCAGTCGAAATCGTGCCTATGCCGTTCGTGTTCGAAACGGTCACGTTTACGTTTTTGGTGACCCCGGCGACCGTGGCCGAAAGCGTGCCGGTTCCGACCTTGACGCCGTAAACGGTAGCGGAGTCGTTCGCGTTCGTTCCGTTCGTCTTGACGACGGGGTAAACGGCGCCGGTGCCCGACCAGGTGGCCGTCACGTCGCCGAGGGCGTTGCCGTATCGGTCGGCGGAGTTCGCGTAAACGGTGACGCTCGTGGTTGCGAGCGCGGTCGCCGAGCTCAGATACATGTCGATATTGGACGTGGTGACTTCGGCCCCGCCGCCGTTGGCGGCGCTTCGGAGCACGAGGGAGCAGGCGCCCGCGGCTCCGACCGTGATGTTGCCCGAGTTGCCCGTGAGCGTGCCGATCGTCGCGTCGATCGTGGCGTTGGCCGCAACGACCTTGAACATGGCATCGGTCGACGTCGTGGTGCCGACACCGTTGGTGAAGCTGACGGTGCTCGTGCCGGTCGCGGCGGCGCCACCCGGAATTTCGGGCGAGCCGTTGGTTTCACCGCAGCCGAGCGTGCCGGCGGTCGCGCCGTTCATCGACCAGGTCACCACGCGATTGCCGTTGATGCACGCAATCGGCGCGACACCCGCGCGGTAAGTGATGCGAATGTCGAAGCCCGTGCCCGCCGTGACGCTCGTGCCGCCGGGGAGCTCGACGAGGAGGTTGTCGGGAGAGCAGTTGATGACCGGGCTGTAGCTGATCGTGTTCGAGGCGGTAAGGCCGCCGGCCGCGTTGTCTGATGCCTGGATCGTGACGTTTTCAGATACGGCGTCTTTGTAACGGAACGTGACGTTGTTTCCGGTGGTCGGAATGGTGCGCGTCGCGATCGTCGCGCCCGAGCAGGTGGCGTCGGCCGCGTCGTAGAAGCTGCCCGAGCCGGTCTCGGCCAAATTGACCGTAACCGCGGCGAGCGGATTCGCGGCGTTGCCGGCGGCGTCTTTCGCGGTGACCGTGAAGACTTCGCAATCGATGGTGCTGATCGAAGCGGGGCCCGTGAGCTCCAAACGGTCGGGGCCGACGGTGATGTTCTCCGTGTCGCTCGTGAGCCCGCCCGCGGCCGCGTCGGAGACGGTGATCGTGACACTCGCGGCGGTATCGGTCTTATAGCGGAAGGTCGTGGTGTTGGCGCCATTCGCGATCGAGACGTCTCCAATAACGGCGCCCGAGCACGTGTTATCGGCCGCGGCATAGAAATCTCCGGCGGCGCCGCCGTCGCCCAAGTTGACGGTCACAGCGGCCGTCGTATTCACGTCGTTGCCGCCGCCGTCTTGGGATTTCACGGTGAAGAGCTGGCAGGTTCCGGCCTTGTACGACGTCGAAGCAGCCGTCACGAGGAGGCGGTCCGGGCCGGTCGTGATATTGATCGAGCCGGAGGCGAGGTTGCCTGCATTGTCGTCGACGTCGATCGTGGCGGTCTCGCCGTTGGTGTTCATGTAATCGAACGACACGGTGCTGGAGCCGTTCGCAAGCGTGACGGATGCCGGCGAGCCGCCGCTGCACGAGCCGTCGCTCGAGTTGTAGAACACTCCGGTGGCGGTATTGTCGCTGAGGTTGACCGTGATGTTGGCGGTCGCATTGACGTTGTTGCCGGCCTCGTCACGCGAGCGGACCGTGACGGTCGTGCAGGTGTTCGCTTCCATGGGGCTAGCCGGGCTCGAGCCCGTGGCGACGAGGCGGCTCGGGCCGGTCTGCAGGTTGTACGACGCGGTCGTCAGGTTGTTCGCCGAAGGATCGTCGCCGGTGATGGCGGCGGTCTGGCCGGTGTTGTTTTTGTAGCGGAACTGCACGCTACCGGTGCCGGACGTAATGGTGCGGTTCGCGATCGTCGCGCCCGAGCAGGTGTTGTCGGCGGCAGCGTAAAACTCTCCGTTTGCGCCGCCATCGTCGAGATCGACTTGGGTGTTGGCTCCCACGTTGGCATCTGCCGGCTGAGCGTCGCGCGAGGTGATCGTGAGCAGAGTACAGGTGCCGGCCATGACCGGCGTGGTGCCCGTGATGATCAGGCGGTCGGGGCCGACGCTTACGTTGAGGCTTCCAGACGCGAGGCTGGCGGCATTGTCGTCGGCGTCGATGGTCACGCTCTGCGCGGTGTTGTCGATGTAATCAAACTGCGCGCTGCTCGAGCCGCTCAGAATCGTCACGGTAGCGGTGGCTCCGCCCGAGCAGCTGCCGTCGGTCGAAGCGTAGAGCGTGCCCGCGGCGGCGTTATCGTCGATGTTCACGGTGACGTTCGCGCCGACGTTGGCGGTGTTGCCCGCAGTGTCTTTGCTCGTCACCGTGTACGTGTGGCAGGTGCCCGCTTTGATCGGCGTGGTGCCAGTGACGGCCAGACGGTCAGGACCGGTCGTGATGGCGTGTGTATCGGTCGAGAGATTGCCCGCGTTGTCGGCCGCTTGAAGTGTCGCGCCTTGGGCGGTGTTGTTTCGATAGTGGAATGTCTGGCTGCTCGAGGCCGCCGCGATCGTAACGAAGGTCACCGTGGCGCCCGCGCAGGTGTTGTCGGCGGCAGCATAGAACTCACCGTTGGCCGCGCCATCGGTGAGATCGACCTGTACGTTCGCGCCGCCCACGCTGCGCGCGTTGCCCGCGGCATCTTGCGCGGTGACGGTATAGGCCGTGCAGACGCCTGACTTCGGAGCGGTGTCGCCCGCGATGATCAGACGGTCTGGGCCGACGGTGATGTTGTGCGTGCCGCTTGCCAGAGAAGCCGCGTTGTCGCTGGCCGTGATCGTAAGGGCCGCGCCCGTGGTGTCTTTAAAGTAGAATGTGCCCGTGCTCGCGCCGTTTGCGATGGCGATGCTGGTGACCGGGCCGTCGGAGCAGTCGGCCAGCTCGTGGAATGTGCCGGTCGCGCTGCCGTCAGCGAGATTGACTTGCGTGTTGGCGAGCACGCTCGCGTTGTTGCCGGCGGTGTCGCGCGTGCGCACGGTGAACTGGGCCGAGCAGGTCGCGGCTTTCACGTTGGCAGGTCCCGCCGTGATGACGATGCGATCGGGGCCGACGCCGAGGTTGAAGGTATCTTGCGATAGAACGGCGGCATTGTCGCTGGCCGTGAGCGTGATGCTGGCCGCGGTGTTGGTCTTGTAACGGAAGTTCTTGGTATTTTCACCGATGGCCAAGCTGACGTTCGCGATCGTCGCGCCCGCGCAGGTGTTGTCGGCATCGGCGTAGAAGTTACCAGCGGCGCCGCCGTCGTCGAGGTTGATTTGAGTAATGGCCAGAACGTTGGTCGCGTTTCCGCCCACGTCTTTGGTCGTCACGGTGAACTGTTGGCAGACGCCTGAGTTGATCGGCGTTGTGCCCGTCAGATCGATGCGATCGGGGCCGGTGGTGAGCGACAGCGTTCCGCTCGTGAGGCCGCCCGCGGCCGGGTCGTCGGCCGTGAGCGTGACGTTTTCAGCGGTGTTGTTTTTGTAGCGGAACTGCCCGCTCGATTGTCCCGCGGTGATCGTGATGTCGGTGATGGCGGCGCCCACGCAGGTGTTGTCGGCAGCGGCATACAAGGTGCCGGCGGCGCCGCCGTCGTCGAGGTTGACTTGCGTGTTCACGAGTACGTTGGCCGTATTCGTGGCGCTGTCTTTCGCTGTGACGGTGTAGAGCTGGCAGGTCCCCGTGGGCGGCGTCTGCGAGCCCGTGATGACCAGGCGGTCAGGGCCGACGTCGACGGTCATGTTGCTGCCCGCGAGATCGGCAGCGTTGTCAGCCACCGCGATCGTGCGCTGAGCGGCGACGGTATCTTTGAAGTAGAAGGTGCCGCTGCTCGAGCCTGACGTGATCGTGATAAAGGTCTTTGCGCCGTCGGAGCAATCGTTGGCCGTGTGGAAGGTGCCAGTGGCCGAGCCGTCGGTCAGATCCACTTGCGTGTTGGCGAGCACGTTTTTCGTGTTTCCGGCGGCGTCTTTCGCCGTCACTGTGAAGACCGCCGAGCAGACGTTCGACATGACCGACGACGGGCCGGTCACGGCGAGGCGATCGGGGCCGAGCGTGATGTTGAACGTGCCGCTGGTCAGGTTACCCGCGTTGTCGGCAGCCGTGAGCGTGAGCGCAGCGCCGACGTCGTCTTTGAAGTAGACCGTGGCCGAGTTCGCGTTGGTCGCGATACTCGTTTGCGTGATGGCGGCGCCCGCGCAGGTGTTGTCGGCCGAGCCATAGAACGCGCCAGTGGCGGAGCCATCGGTCAGGTCAACCGTGACGGCTGCAAGCGGGTTGGCGTTGTTCGTAGCGGCGTCGCGCGTGTTGATGGTGAGCTGCGTGCAGACGCCGGCTTTGATTGGCGTGGTGCCCGCGATGTACAGGCGATCCGGGCCGACGTCGATCGTGGCAGAGTCGCTCGTGAGCCCGCCCGCGGCATTGTCTGTGACGCCAATCGTGCGCTGGGCCGCAACGGTGTCTTTGAAGTAGAACGTGCCGTTGTTCGCGCCATTGGCGATCGTGATGAAAGTTTTTGCGCCGTCGGAGCAGTCGTTGGCCGTATGGAACGTGCCCGTGGCGCTTCCGTCGGCGAGGTTGACTTGCGTGTTCGCCAAAACGTTCGCCGTATTGCCGGCGGCGTCTTTCGCGGTGACGGTGAATACACCCGAGCAGACGCCGGCCTTCACGCTGGCGGGGCCCGCGAGGTCGAAGCGGTCAGGGCCGATGTCGAGTGTGAGCGTATCTTGGGTCAAGCCGCCCGCGGCGTTGTCAGCGGCCGTGAGCGTGAGCTGGGCTGCGACGTTGTCTTTAAAATAGAACGTAGCGGAGTTGCTACCGGTGTTGATGGTGACGTTATTGATGGCGGCACCCGCGCAGGTATTGTCAGCCGAGCCGTAGAACGCGCCGGTGGCGGAGCCGTCGGTCAGGTTGATCTGCGTGTTCACAAGAACGTTCGCGGCATTGCCGCCGACATCTTTCGTCGTGACGGTATAGGCCGTGCAGACACCGGCTTTGATAGGTGAGGTGCCGGCGAGATCTATGCGATCAGGGCCTACACTCAAGGTCAGCGTGGCGGTGGTCAGGCCTGCCGCCGCGGGGTCATCGGCCGTGAGGGTCACGCTTTCAGACGTATTGTTCTTGTAGCGGAATTGAGCACTCGACTGGCCGGCGGTGATCGTAATGTCGGTGATGGCAGCGCCCACGCAGGTGTTGTCTCCGGCTGCGTAGAGTGTACCCGCGGCTCCGCCGTCATCGAGGTTGACTTGGGTGTTGGCGAGCACGTTCGTGTTGTTTGTGGCGGCGTCGCGCGAGTAGACGGTGTAGAGCGTGCACGTTCCCGCTGCGGGCGACTGCGAGCCGCTGATGAGGAGGCGATCGGGGCCGACGGTGATGTTCGACGTGTCGCTAGAGAGCCCGCCAGCGGCGTTGTCGCTTGCGGTGATCGTGAGTGCCGCGCCGGTCGTATCTTTGAAGTAGAACGTGCCGGTGTTGGAGCCCGAGTTGATCGTGATGCTTGTTTTGGCTCCGTCCGAGCAGTCGTTCGAGGTGTGGAAGGTGCCCGTGGCGCTTCCGTCCGCCAGATTGACTTGCGTGTTCGCGACGACGTTGGCGGCGGTTCCTTGCGCATCACGCGTGGTGACGGTGAACGCCGCCGAGCAGGTGTCCGCCTTCACGCTGGCGGGGCCCGAGAGATCGATGCGGTCGGGTCCGATTTGAACGTTGAGCGTTCCGCTCGTCAGCACGGTGGCATTGTCGGCGGCCGTCAAAGTGAGTGATTCAGCTTTATCGTCTTTGAAGTAGACCGTGGCTGTGCTCGAGCCGTTCGTCAGCGTGAAGTTGGCAATCGGAGCGCCCGCGCACGTATTGTCGGCAGAGCCGTAGAATGCGCCGTCGGCTGAGCCGTCGGTGAGATCGATTTGCGTGTTCGCAAGAACCGCTTTGGTGTTTGTCGC
>DASUEL010000555.1:0-9588 GCA_036275095.1 Bdellovibrionales bacterium | reverse complement strand
GACGAAAAAACAAACTGAGCTCATCGAAGCAACGCGCAAAGAAGCGGCAGAAACTATCAAGAACGCCCGCGACCAGATCACCGCGCAGACTCGCGACACGAAAGCAAAACTGCAACTTGAACTCCCCGTGATCAGCGGAATGATTGCCGCGAAGCTATTGGGCAAGGAAACCACATGATGAAAGTCATTACTTCGTTCGCAGTTGCCGGCACGAGCGCTTTCGCCACTGCCGCGTTTGCTGCCGATGCCGGCCACGGCGCCGGCGTCCCTCAGGTCGTCGTCTACCAAGCGATCAACTTCGCGCTTTTCGCCATCATTCTCTTCATGCTGCTAAAAAACAAAGTTGTCGGACACTTCACCCAGCGCAGGAACGAGTATCTCGCGGCGGCCCTCAAATACGACCATGCTAAGCGTGAGGCCGAGCACAAGATCGCCGACTTGAAATCGCGCATGCAAAAGCTCGAGGCCACCGCATCTGAATCCGTTCAGAAGGCGAAGACTGAGGCTGCCCAACTTCAGGGCAAAATCGTGGCTGACGCCCAAGCGACGTCACAAAAACTGCAACAAGAAACCAAGCGCACGCTCGACGCTGAAGTCGCTAGGGCCGTTCAAGAACTTCGGGAAGAGGTTCTTGCGCAGGCGACAAAAGCGGCGCGCGAGCTGATGCAGCAACAGATCAAAGAACAAGATCAGCAGCGTCTTCAGAAGGAATTCGTCGAAAAGATCCGGGTGGTGCAGCAATGAAGAATCAGGTCGTCGCCGAACGCTACGCCCGCGCCCTATATTCGCTCGCGGCCGAACAAAAAATCGAAGAAAAGGTGCTGAATGAGCTTCGCGAAACATCGCGGGGCTTCGAGGACTCAAAAGAAGACTTCGAACATCTCATCTCGCCGACGGTTTCAACCGAGGATCGCAAAAAAGTGGTCGCCGCGCTCTTTAACGAGCGCTCAACGTCTGAGCTGTTTCGCAGCTTCATTCAGCTTCTTGTGGCAAAAGATCGTCTCGGCCTCTTCCACGAAATCACGACGGCCTACCAGCAACAAAGCGATCAGCAACACGGAGTCACCCGTGGCATCGTGCGTTCGCCGGCTCCGCTGAAGCCCGAAGAGCGTACGCGCCTTGAAGAAATCGTTTCGACCGTGACGAAAAAGAAAGCAATTTTGGAATACAAGCAATCTCCCGAGCTCATCGGCGGAATGCTCGCGCAAGTGGGCAGCTACACGTTCGATGACAGCTTGGATACACAGCTCCGGCTGATGTACGAAAACCTCAAAGGTACTAAGAGTTTGCACTGAGCAAACCTGGCGAAATTAAAGGAGAGCCAAGTAATGGAAATTCGCGCCGACGAAATTAGTCGTGTTCTCAAAGAACAGATTCGCAGCTACGTAAAGAAAATCGAAGTCCACGAAACTGGCACCGTGCTCTCAGTCGGTGACGGTGTCGCGAAGGTTCACGGCCTCGAAAACGCGATGTCAGGCGAGCTCGTCGAGTTCCCGGGAGAAATCGCGGGCATGGTTCTGAACCTCGAGCAAGACAGCGTCGGCGTCGTTATTTTCGGCGAAGACTACCAAATCAAAGAAGGCGACACGGTAAAGCGCACCAAAAAAATCGTCGAAGTACCGGTGGGCGAGTCGCTCCTTGGCCGTGTTGTTGACCCGCTCGGCAACCCGATCGATGGTATGGGCCCTCTCAAGGCAACCCAATCACGGGTCGTAGAGTTGAAGGCGCCCGGCATCGTAAAACGTCAGTCGGTTCATGAGCCGCTCCAAACCGGCATCAAAGCAATCGATGCGATGATTCCGATCGGTCGCGGACAACGCGAGCTCATCATCGGCGACCGTCAGACAGGCAAGACGGCCATCGCGGTCGACACGATCATCAACCAAAAAGGCCGCGGCGTTTACTGCTTCTACGTAGCAATCGGCCAGAAGAAATCAACGGTCGCCCAGGTTGTAGAGAAGCTCAAGCAAGCCGGCGCGATGGAGTACACGACGGTTATTTCAGCCACCGCGTCTGATCAGGCGCCGCTGCAGTATCTCGCTCCGTACTCAGGCTGCACGATGGCCGAATACTTCCGCGATTCAGGCCGCCATGCTCTCATTATTTATGATGACTTGACGAAACAAGCCCAGGCGTATCGTCAGCTGTCGCTCCTTCTTCGCCGCCCGCCGGGCCGCGAAGCTTATCCTGGCGACGTATTCTACTTGCACTCACGCCTTCTCGAGCGCGCAGCTAAGATGAGCAAAGAAGACGGCGGCGGATCACTCACCGCGCTTCCGATCATTGAAACGCAAGCCGGTGACGTTTCGGCGTACATTCCGACCAACGTGATCTCGATCACCGACGGTCAGATCTTCCTCAAATCAGAACTGTTCTACAAAGGCATTCGTCCCGCGGTTGACGTCGGCATCTCGGTTTCTCGCGTTGGCGGTAACGCTCAGATCAAGGCGATGAAGCAGGTTGCGGGCACCCTGAAACTCGAGCTCGCCCAGTACTGGGAGCTCGAGGCGTTCGCCGCGTTCGGTTCGGATCTCGATAAGGCGACGCAGGCTCAGCTCGCGCGCGGTCAACGCCTGGTTCAAATCCTCAAGCAGGATCAATACCAGCCGTACGAAGTTGAAGATCAAATCGCGGTTATTTATGCGGCCACCAACGGTTACCTAGATAACGTGAAGATCGCCAACACCGGCCGCTACGAGAAGGAGCTGCTGCAGTTCCTTAAGCAAAAGTATCCGGCTGTCCTCAACGGAATTCGCGAGAAAAAAGCGCTTGCGGACGACGTAAAGAAGCCGTTGACCGAGGCGCTCGAAGAATTCAAAGCGGTTTTCCAAGGTTAATAAAGAATGGCGAATACAAAAGACTTACGGCAAAAAATTGCCAGTGTTCGAAACACGCAGCAGACGACCCGGGCCATGAAGATGGTGTCGGCCGCGAAGCTGCGTCGTGCGCAACACGCCATCGTGAATGCGAGGCCGTATGCCAATCGCATTCATTCGGTGATCTCGAAGATTGCCGCGACGAAGACCGTGAGCCATCCGCTATTTGATGTCAGCGAAAACCCCCAGAAGATTCTGATGGTGGTTTTGACGTCAGATCGCGGCCTATGCGGCAGCTTCAACAGCGGTGTGCTTCGTGCCGCCGATGCGATGTACAAAAAAGAGAAGGCGAACCACGAACGCGTCGACTTGTTCTGTATCGGCCGCCGCGCCGGCGATTACTTCCGCCGCCGTGGTGTTGATGCCGTAGAGGTCATGCTGAATCTCGCAAAGGATATTCGGTACGAAGTCGCGTCGGCCGTCGCCGAGCGTGTGGTCGACTGGTTCCTCAAGGGCGATTACGACGAAGTTCGCTTCGTCTTTAACGAATTTAAATCGGCAATTTCGCAAAAAGTCGTTTCGGAAACGCTTCTCCCGATTCGCCCGCTTCATACTGAAGACGGCAAATCATTTGAGCAGGACATTATTTTCGAACCGGCTCCTGAACTCATCATGGAGCAGCTTTTGAAAAAGCACTTCGCGATTCAGGTCTATCGTGTCATGCAAGAGAGTATTGCCTCCGAGCATGGCGCGCGCATGAACGCGATGGAAAATGCGACGAAAAACGCCGCCGAATTGATTAAGAACCTAACACTAACTTTGAACAAGATACGCCAAGCCGCGATCACGACCGAACTCATCGAGATCACGAGCGGTGCCGAAGCCCTCAAGGCCTAAGTACCAAATTCGATAGGAGAATTATAAAATGGCTGAAGTAGCAGCACACAGCGGAAGAGTTAAACAAGTTCTCGGTCCCGTCGTCGACGTTGAATTCGAAGCGGGCAAACTTCCCGCGATCTTGAACGCGCTGAAAGTTACGAACCCCGCGATCAGCAAAGATCAGTGGAATCTGACCCTCGAAGTCGCGCAACACCTCGGTGACAACACCGTACGCGCCATCGCGATGGACTCAACTGACGGTCTCGTTCGCGGCACCCAAGTCAAAGACACGGGCGACATGATTAAGGCTCCGGTCGGCCGCGAAGTTCTTGGCCGCATCACGAACGTTATTGGTGAGCCCGTGGATGAGGCTGGCCCTGTTAATGCGAAAACCTACTGGCCGATTCATCGCCCGGCTCCAAAATTCGAAGATCAATCAACCAAAGCTGAAATGCTCATGACCGGTATTAAGGTCGTTGACCTTCTCGCTCCCTACCTCAAGGGCGGTAAGATCGGCCTGTTCGGTGGCGCCGGCGTAGGCAAGACCGTTCTCATTCAAGAGCTGATCGGTAACGTTGCTCGTGAGCACGGGGGCTTCTCGGTGTTCGCCGGTGTCGGCGAGCGTACCCGCGAAGGTAACGACTTGTGGCACGAGATGAAAGAGTCAGGCGTTCTCTCTAAGACCGCGCTGATCTTCGGTCAGATGAACGAGCCGCCGGGCGCCCGCGCGCGCGTCGCTCTGACCGCTCTGACTGCTGCTGAGTATTTCCGCGACGAAGAGAACCAAGACGTTCTTTTGTTCGTCGACAACATCTTCCGCTTCACCCAGGCCGGCGCCGAAGTATCAGCGCTCCTCGGACGTATTCCGTCAGCGGTAGGTTACCAGCCGACTCTCGCGACCGAGATGGGCGCTCTCCAAGAACGTATTACCTCGACGAAGAAGGGCTCAGTGACCTCGGTTCAGGCGATTTACGTTCCGGCGGATGACTACACTGACCCCGCTCCGGCCACAGCCTTCGCGCACTTGGATGCGACGACTAACTTGAGCCGTCAAATCGCGGCCCTCGGTATTTACCCCGCGGTTGACCCTCTCGCGTCGACCTCGCGCATTCTGAGCCCTGAAATCGTGGGCGAAGAGCACTACAAGACCGCGCGCGCGGTTCAGGCGCTTCTCCAGCGTTACAAAGAGCTCCAGGACATCATCGCGATTCTCGGCATGGACGAGTTGAGCGAAGAAGATAAACTCGTGGTCGGTCGCGCGCGTAAAGTTCAGCGCTTCCTCTCACAGCCGTTCTTCGTCGCCGAGCAATTCACCGGCATGAAGGGCCGTTACGTGGACATCAAAGATACCGTTCGCGGATTCAAAGAGATCCTCGACGGTAAGCATGACCACATTCCGGAGCAGGCGTTCTACCTCGTTGGAACGATCGAAGACGCCCTCGAAAAAGCCAAGAAAATGGGAGTTTAATCGTGTTGAAGCTCAACCTCGTAACACCGCTTAAGAAGCTCGTCACCGATCTGGAGATCGACGAAGTTTACGTGCCTGCGTACAAGGGTGAGCTCAACATTCTGCCTGGCCACGCGGCCATGGTCACGACGCTCTCAACGGGCATCCTTCGCTATCGCGCGAAGGGTGCTTCGAACACCGTAGCCGCGGCGATCAGCTGGGGTTACTGTGAAGTCTTCAACGATGAAGTCACTGTCCTGGCGGAGACCGCTGAGACCGGTGAGGAAATCGACCTCGAACGCGCGCAAGAAGCCATGAAGCGCGCGTCCGAAGCTCTTTCGGGTAAAGACATCTCTCCCGAGGAAATCGAAAAGTACCAGAACAAGATGATCCGCTCGATCACGCGTCTTGAGGTTGCGAAAAGCAGAGACGCATGAGCGCTCTCCGGCTCGATCCGAGCGCCCTTCCGTTAAATGAAAAACTAGTTTTGGCGCCGCAATTTCGCGGAGCCAACGGCAATGGTGTGTTTTCAATCGCTCGCGCTTCTGGGCAGACGATCATTTCATGTCATGCGCAGCTTGGCATGCTTCTGTTTCGCAATGCTTTGAATTTTGAAGCGAAAAGCATTTGGAATACCGAGGCTGGTGAGCTCCAGGATTTTCAGGAAATCAATCACAAATCCGGGATGATCAGGGATTCGGCCAGAGGCCTTGCGGCCGCGAAGTCGAAGTTCGAGTCAGAGCTCATTCTCGATCCACTTTCGGCGCTTTACGCTCTCCGACAGAACCCGCTTCGCAAAGAGGGCGACCTACGCGTTGGGTATTGCGCTCGAGGCGAAAACCCCGTTGTCGTCGAGATTTTCGCCCGTGGAAGCAAAGATAAGGCTGTAAAAGCTTTCGGTTCGGCGCCACGCCGTTTGCTTAAGCTCGAGCTGTTGATAGAGTCGCCGAAGTATGACCGCAAGGTACCGGTATTTCAGGACGGGAGGACGGGTTTATGGATCGATCTAGAGACGAACATTCCGGTCGAGGTGAGCTACGAGATTCCACCGATTGGAGCGCTCTCCATGGCGCTCGAGAGCATCGACCAGCGATGACCATCGAAGGCGTCGATATCGTTGAAGTCAAATCACGCAGCGAGCTCCGCCGTTTTCTCAACCTTCCAGATAAGATCTACGGGCGCAATCACGCGCAATACGTCAGGCCGCTGAACGTCCACATGAACATGATGATGGGAAAGCTCGGGCAAGGCTCGAAATACTTCTTTCTTGCCCGCAAAAACGGTGAGGACGTCGCCCGCATCGGCGCCAAAGTTCATCGTCACGGCGGCAAAACGATGCTCCATTTCGGCTTTTTCGAGTGCCTCGAGGGTCACGCGGACGCCGCCAGTGCGTTAGTTCAAAAGGTGCATGGGCTGCACCCGAAGCTCAAGATGATGGGGCCTTTTCAATTTCGTATGGAAGACCCCTATGTGGGTACGCTCGTCGAAGGCTTTCAATACGAACCCTACTTCTTGATGTCGTACAACCCGCCATACTATGGCGAATATCTGGAGCGGGCCGGTTTGACGAAAACAATGGACTTGTTCACGTATACCGTGAACGACCCACGGTCGCTCAGCAGCATTGTAAAAGAGAGCGCCCGCCGCTCGCGCGGCATGGGCGTGACGGTTCGGGCGATGGATCCCAAGAGGCTGAAAGACGAAGCGCGCACGGTCGCGGGCATTTTCAACGACGCCCTTTCTCGCAACTGGGGCTTTGAGGAGTTTCTCGAAGACCAAGTTAAAGAAATGGTTTCGCTCTTTAAGCTTTTCATCGATCCACGAATCGTGGCCTTCGCGCGAAAAGACGGAAAAGACGTTGGATGCTTAATCATGCTGCCAAACTACAATCCGATGATCAAAGCCTGTAACGGACGGATCACGCCCGGGTTGATCTGGCGTTATTTCAATCGGATCAAGCTCATCGACACGACCCGAGGCTATGCTCTAGGTGTACTGAAGCAGCACCACGGGCTTGGGATTGGAAGCGTACTGGTGGACCACATGTTTCAGGCGGCCCCCGATGCCGGCTATAAGACCGCGGAAATTTCGTGGATTCTTGCCAATAATGGGCCCATGAATGAGCTTTCTAAGGCGATGGGCGGAATGCACAACAAGGTCTACCGGGTCTTCGAAAGAGCGCCGCAAGTCACTGAAAACTGATGCAAAAAAGCTTCAGTAAAAACTTCAATTATTCGTGAAGTCCCCGAGAGTTACGAATTAAAATGATGGCTCGCAACATGAATTCGCGGTATTAAAAGAGTTTGCCTCTGGGGTTTACAAGGAGAGTTGGGGGATGGATCTCTTTGCAAAGATAAAAGGTCTCGAGCTGGTCGATATGCTCAAGCAGACCGGCATGTATCCGTTCTTTCGAAAGCTGCAAGGTAGCAAAGGGAACAACGTCGTTGTTGGCGGCCGTGACTTGGTCATGATGGGCTCCAATAACTATCTCGGCCTCACCCACGACCCCCGCGTAATCGAAGCTGCTGTCGAATCTGTCCGCAAGTGGGGTGTCGGCTGTACGGGCTCCCGCTTTTTGAACGGCAACCTCGAGCTGCACGAAATACTTGAAAGCGAATTGGCCAGCTTCTTCGGAACGGAGGCTGCGCTCGTTTTTGCGACCGGCTTTATGGCCAACTCCGGAGCCATCAGCGCTCTCGTCGGCCCCGGCGACTACATTCTCTCCGATAAAGAAAATCACGCCTGTATCATCGAAGGCTGCATGCTCACGAAGGCCAACTTCGTGATTTATCGTCACGCCGATATGGAGCACCTCGAGAAGCGCCTGAAGGCGATTCCGCTCGAGGCCGGCAAGCTCATCATCACCGACGGTGTGTTCAGCATGACCGGGCACTTGGCCCCATACAAAGAGATCCACGAGCTCGCGAAGAAGTACAACGCGCGCACGTACGTTGACGATGCGCACGGGCTGGGCGTCGTCGGTCCTGGCGGCCGCGGTACGGCTGCGCACTTCGGGCTTCCGACGGATGTTTTGATGGGAACGTTTTCGAAGTCGCTTGCAAGCCAAGGCGGATTCATTTGTGCCGACAAACTTGTGATCGATTGGCTGCGCCATCGCGCACGTACGTTCATTTTCTCCGCGGCTTTGGCGCCTGCCAGCGCGGCCGCGGCACTTGCGGCTCTCCGTATCTTGAAAGAAGAGCCTCAGCGGGTGGATCAGGTTCGCTCGAATGCAACCTATCTAAAGAAAGCGTTCGATGAAGCCGGTCTCAACACGATGGGAACTGAAACCTGTGTCGTGCCCGTATTTATCGGTGATGATGAAACGGCATTCGGTGTCTGCCAAGAGCTGCTGAAGATGGGTGTATTCACGACTCCGGTCGTTTACCCCGCCGTTCGCAAAGGCCAGGCTATGATTCGTTGCTCGGTCATGGCGACGCATACGAAAGAAGATCTCGATACCGCCATCAAGGCCTTCACCGCGTTGGCTCCTGTCATTAAGCGCGCGAACGAAAACCCAAATCGCAGGGCGCTTGCGGACGTGTTGAATGGCCGTCCGACTCAAACCGCTGGGTCGGCTGAGGTGCCGGTTGATTCGTCAACTGAGCTTCAAGTTCAGTAGTCTTGCCAGCGGGTTTTTTGCCGCCGCTTTGATTTTTGGCGGGGCTCCGGTAGCCTTTGCGGCGATTCCAAAAAATGAGATTCAAAATGCAATTGCCGAGAGGCTGAACAAGTATCAATCCGCGCAAAGCTGGCGCGAGTTCGTCAAGTCGGTGCCCGCCGGGTTTCCGGCCGACATCAAAACCATGACCGCCGAAACCGACAAGCTGACACTGGAGCTCGACGGCGACACCTACACGCTCGGTATTGGTTACCGGCAAGTCTTCATGAAGGCTGATTTCGAGCGGGTGAAGAAACTTTTGACGGATACGGCGCTTTGGAAGGACCTCTACGGTCTCGATGCAGAGGCCACTATCAGCGATGCGGCCGACGGGAAGTTTCGCGCTCGAATTTTCAAAAAAGTTCCGGTCATTTCAGATCAAGACTACACGCTCGAGTACAAACAGTTTGAGGATGGCGGCGTTTGGTTTCAGCGCGCGACTCAGGCTGAGGACAAAAAAGATTTTGCGCTCCGGGATAATTTGAAGGCGCTCGAGCGCGTCGACGGAGGCACACTTCTGCGGGAAGTGTCGGTTGTGTACATTTTGCGGTGGTACCTTCGTGCGCTTGGGCCGCAGGTTCGCTCGACGATGGAGACCGAAGTGACCAAGCTCAATCATGCGCTCAAATGCGCGGCCGAGAGCAGCGAGCCTGTCACCAAGAAGCTCGCCGGCGAATGCTGGAAGCTCGCTGAAAAAAGCAAATCAAAATAATCGAATATTCGGAGTGCAGGCCGCTGGGCTAGAGCGCGTTGCGTGCTCGATCGTTGGGTTAAACGGCTAAGTC
>DASUEL010000554.1:0-4010 GCA_036275095.1 Bdellovibrionales bacterium | reverse complement strand
TTAGTAGATTCTTATCCTCGATTTTTGCTAGTCGAAAAATGACCTGACATTCTCGGAGGGAGCCAAGTGCAATCTGATAAATTCTTGCTTTGTCTTTTCGGGAATTTTTGGCATTGCCTTCGGCAAGGTTTAGGGCAATTGACGACGATGCGCGGAGAGCTTGATCACGTAAATGCGACGGAAAGTCGATCCCTTCGATCATTTCACAAAACTCTACAGCTAAGTCTAACGTTTTGAACTGCTTCATAAGTCTCCTTTTGTTGAAGTGAGGTGGCCTTCTTATCCAAAAGGACGGCCACCGAGTGTAAACAAAAGACGAGACATCTAGGCTTTACAATCCGACTGTCGAATCAAATCCTAATGGGCCCACCAGTTCCGTTAAAGCTCAACTTGAATTCCGATCTCAACGACCTGATTGACGGGAATGTTAAAGTACGAAGTTGCACGTTCGGCATTTTGAGACATGAATGCGAAGTAAAACTCCTTTTCGCGAGCAACAGTCGATTATTTGATGAATGTCAGGCGTTTCCATCCGCTTGGACGATCTGACAAGGTTTAATTGATGTTGCAGAGTGTGTAGGTGTCCAGGGTTTAACTCGTTGGCGGCAGGTTTGGAGCAGAGCCCTTGAAATGCGCGTGGCGGTGCGTTTCGGACAGCCCGAAAGTCGCCTCAAATCAATATACTTCAGACAAATTTCAACAAGGTGCCAATGGCCTAATGCTGATTGCTTCGTACGTAATCATTCGCGAACAAGCATGGAACAGAAATATGCAGGAGGAGTGTGAAGATGGAAAATCTAGTGAAAATAATCAGCCACGAAAATGACAAAGTCAGGCAACATACCGCCGCGCGAGTGAACCAGAAGATCGACCGGAGCACGGAGGAGGCGGTGCAAAGCTTCTCTGGCGCGAGCCGCGAGCGAATTCTCGCTCGAATTGATGAGCTCGATCGCGAATGGGACATCGATCGCGTCTTGATGCTGAACTTCGGCGTCATATCGCTTCCACAACTACTGGCCGCGCGCCAAGATAGACGCTGGCTGTGGGGCCCGTTGCTGATGACACCGTTCTTAATCATGCATGCCGTGGTGGGGTGGTGTCCGCCGGTCTTGTGGTTCCGCCGAATGGGGTTTCGAAGTCGGCTCGAAATTGAAAATGAAAAACGATCGCTGTTCAAGCTTCTTGAAACGGGCACTACGCAGACGGCCTGACGCTGAAATTCCGGCTATTTTTCCAGCACGGACAGCATTTCGGCTTGAGTCCAATAGTACTCGCGGCGTAGCTCGATGTCGTTGCGCTGAAATTCGAGGTATTTTTGAGCGGCATTGAGTACGTCGGGGCCGTTTTTCACGCCGCGGCCGTATTCATTGAGCGTGAGCTTCAGGAACTGCTTGGCTTGCTCGATCGTTTTGCCTGAGTCATGCAGTAAATCGTGTTGAAGCCTCAAATCGTGTTTGAGCTCATGAAGCTGGGCTGCCAGCTCGTGCGCGCGGTGCTCGGTTCGAAGCCTCAAGCCCTCGGCTTGCGCCGCCTTTGCGCGGGATTCATTTTGTGAAACGAGCCCATCGAAAAAATTCAATTCAATTTTGACGCCCGCGAACCACTCGCGCCTGTCTTCTTCGATGGCGTAGTCGCGCTCACGGAACGTCAGAAGCCCGGTGCCGCCATATAGATCGACCCGCGGAAGCCACCACCTTGCGAACTTGCTCGACTCGAGCTTGCTGATACTTACTCTTGATTCGAGAAGCCTGACGTCACTCACCTGGCCAATGGCGGGATTCGCTTCTTGATATTCGTTCTCAGGCGGGTGGCCAAGTGGTGTCGTAACGTCGAATCGCTCATGGTCGTCTCTTGCGATCAGCACCGCTAGTTTATTTTTCGCCAAATCGAGCTCCAGCCGAAGCTTCTTCAGGTCTTGCTCGAGGAGCGTGCGATTCATTTCAAACTCGAGGGGATCGGCCCGAGTGGCGATTCCGGCGGCGCCTTTACGTTTCGCCGCCTTCAAATGCTCGTCATTGGCTTTGATCGCTTCGGTTTGTATCGCGATCAATTCTTTAAAGGCCGCGATTTGCCAGTAGAGCTTTCTGGCTTTTTCGAGCTCGCTTTTGTGCTCCATTGAAAGTGACGCCTCGGCGAGCTCGCGTTCGGCTAGGCGCTGCTTGCTTTCGATGCGGTCGCGGCCACCACGATACAAATTCAGCTCGGCTTGGGCCTTCCAATAGGGGTCGGTTCTGGTATCCAGCGAACCCACCTTATGAGTTTCTTGTCCGCCGCGCAGCTCGAGTTTGGGCAGAAACGCGCGGGTCAACGCCCCCGTTCTGGTCTCGGCGGCGCCCAAGTCGGCCCGGCTCGCGCGAACCAGGCGATTTTGTTCGCCGATGAGTCTCGGCAGCTCTTCGAATTTGACCGCAAGACTCAAGGGCTCACCCGCCTCTGCCGCCCAACCGAGCAAAATAAACAAAACGGCCTTGGTCATGCTTGCTCCGTTCAATCCAGATTGTCGAACGCGGTCAGAAGCTCGCGGTCCGGCTCTTTGAACTGAAAGTCGAGGTTGTAAGGCTTCGCCGGAGCTTTTGGAGCATCACCGATAAAGGTGTTCCCCTCGAGTTTGAGATCGAACTTGTCGGTTTTGTATTTGCCTTTGACCTTGGCCCCCAAGATTCCTTTTGCGGCCGGCTCGATTTTCGCGAGCTCCAGCGGCTTCATCTCTTTATCGTACAAATAAACCCGCACCTTTCCTTCAGGTGAGCGCACAAGCTCGGCTTTGTAGACGAGCTCGGCCTTTGCGCCTTTCTTCGCGTCCTTCAGGTTGATGACACCGGAAACGATGCCCCCGTACTTTCCGCTGTCGGTGAGCTTTGGGCCGTGGCCTTCGTCGTGAGCCGAAGCGCCCGAGGCGAGCCCGATTGCGACTATTGCGGCTAGAATTTTGGTCATAGGACTTCTCCTTTTTTTGAGGCGTCTTTAGTGGTCAGATATTTTTCGGCGCTTTTGCGGCCGAAGTTGTAGAAAACCGTCGGTGTTACGATCAAATCCAGAAGCGTGGACGAGAAAAGCCCGCCGACGATGACGACGGCGACGGGATAGAGAATTTCTTTGCCGGCTTCGCCTTTCGATAGCAGCAGCGGCACCAGCGCAAGCCCCGCCGTCGCGGCCGTCATCAGCACGGGAACGAGCCGTTCGAGCGAGCCCCGGATGACCATCTCTTTCGAGAAGCTTTCGCCCTCTTCTTTCAAAAGGTGAAGATAGTGGCTGACCATCATGATTCCGTTTCGGGAGGCGATTCCGCATAAAGTGACGAACGCCACGAGCGTCGCGACCGAAAGGACTTTTTCGGTGACGAAAACCGCGACGATGCTTCCGATGAGCGCCAAAGGCACATTGAGCATGACTTGAAGGCTCAGCACGGCCGAACGAAAATGAAGAAACAGAACCAGGAAGATTCCGAGGAGCGAAAGCGCGCCCAAGAACAAGATCCTTTTCGCCGCCTGTTGCTGGCTTTCGAATTGCCCGCCGAGCTTCACGTAGTATCCGGGCGGCAACGAAAGCCTTTCGCTGATTTTAGTTTTGATTTCGCCCACTAGGCTTCCGAGGTCCCGGTCCTGCGCGTTGGCTGAAACGACAATGCGCCTTTGCATGTCTTCGCGGTTGATCATGTTGGGGCCGGTACCCTGATAAACTTGAGCAACGTTGCCGAGTCTCACGCCTTGTCCTGAAGGCATGAATTTGACGAGCGTAGATTCGATTTTTTCAGGAGTTGCCCGCGAGGCATCATCAAGACGCATGTACGCGTCGTAGATGCGCTGATTCTCGATCACTTGAGTCACGGTCTCGCCATTTAGAGCGATCTCGAGGTCTTCGGCGAGGGTTCCCGACCTGAGGCCGAACTGATTGGCTTCGTCGCGGTTGACGGCGATCTTGAGCTGGGGAATCAGAACGAGGGGCTCGGTCTGCAAGTCGACGACGCCCGGAATGCCCTTCATGATATCCTGTAGCTCGCCGCCGAGCCG
>DASUEL010000553.1:0-2317 GCA_036275095.1 Bdellovibrionales bacterium | reverse complement strand
CGCGACCCAGATTCTGGGTTTACGCGAGACGATGACGGCCGCCTTGTACGGCGAGCCCTTCAGCTCGTCGATCACTTCCTCGAAACGAATCATCACGGGCGTCGAAAGTTTATTGACCTTCTCGCCGATGAGATCGAGCTCAATGACGGCGATGTCGCCCTTGGGAACGATGCGGATGCTTTCTTGAATGCTCACGTTTACGCCTCCCTCTCGAGAATCATGGCGCCGCCCTGGCCGCCGCCGATGCACAATGTGGCCAGGCCGAACTGCACGTTTCGACGTGCCATCTCTTTCATCAAGGTGACCACGAGCCGCGTGCCCGTCGTGCCGACAGGATGGCCGAGCGCGATGGCGCCGCCGTTCACGTTGAGCTTTTGCGGATCGACTTCGCCGATCGCCGAGCCCAAACCCAATTTGTCTTTGGCGAACTGCGGGCTCGCGAACGCTTTGTTGCACGCGAGCACTTGGGCCGCGAAGGCCTCGTTGAGCTCGATCAAGCCCATATCCGAAAGTTTGAGCCCCGCGCGCTTGAGCGCGATCGGCGTGGCGTAAACTGGGCCCAGTCCCATCCGCTCGGGCTCGAGCCCCGCGAACGCGTAGGAGACGATTTTCGCCGCGGGCTTGAGCCCGAGCTCTTTGGCCTTCGCGCGCGACATGACCAGCACCATGGCGGCGCCGTCGGTGACGGGGCACGCGTTACCGACCGTGACTGTTCCGTACTTGCGATCGAAGAAGGGTTTGAGTTTCGCGAGGCTCTCCATGGTTTGGTTGTCGCGCGGGCCGATGTCTTGGTTCACGACCTCTTCATAATGAGGCGGAATGAAAACCGGGGTGATCTCATGCGCGAACGTACCGTTTTTCGTCGCGGCCACCGCTTTTTGATGGCTTGCGAGCGCGAACTCGTCTTGTTGCTGGCGGGTGATGCCGAACTCTTTCGCGAGCAGCTCGCCGGTTTGGCCCATGTTGAGCCCCACGAACGGATCGGTCAGGCCCTCGACAAGCGAGATGCGCGGCTTGAGGTGCGGGAGCCGCAGCTGAGAGAGCGCGCTCAACTTGCCCGAAACGCTTTTCGCCCCCACGACTTTGCCGAACACGTCGGTGAACTCGCGGCTGAAAAGCAGCGGCATGTTCGACATGCTCTCGGTACCGCCGGCGGCCACGATGTCGGCTACCCCCGCTTTGATTTTGTCGAACGCATTGGCGATGCTCTCCATGGCGGAGGCACAGTTTCGATGAACGGTCGCGGCCGAGACTTTTTTCGGAAAGCCGGCGTTGAGCGCGACGACGCGCGCGATGTTCACGGCGTCTGACGGCGAGCCGGTGTTACCGACGATCACGTCGTCGACGAGCTCGGTTTCGACATTCGTGCGGACCATCAGCTCTTTGAGCGCCACGCGGCCCAATTCGGCTGCGTGAATGTCTTTGAATTTGGTTCCTGATTTCGCGAACGGCGTTCTAACGCCGTCGATGATGACGACATCGCGTGGATCGGCCATTGATGACTCCCTCTGCTTGGCCCAACTCGGGCTGGCTGATATTAGAGGCACTCCCTGCTTTTGTCTCCCAAATGGTGGCGCTCAAATGGGCTCTGACGCGACGCTTTTTGAAGCCGTTTGGGCGCCGCGCAATTCTTGTGATTCCACTCACTTGCTCGGCCCGCGCCGTTTGACACGAAAACCCCCAGACCATAGTCTGTCTCTATTCGTCAACCGGAGGAAACTGATGGCCCTAGAGAACGACGCGCTTGAGTACCACGCCCAGGGCCGGCCCGGTAAGATCGAAGTCGTTCCCACCAAACCCTGTGACACCGAACGCTCGCTTTCGCTGGCGTACACGCCCGGCGTGGCCGCGGCCTGCAAAGAGATCGCGAAGAACGTTTCAAAAGTCTACGACTACACCGCCCGCGGAAACCTCGTCGCCGTCGTGACCAACGGCACGGCTGTCTTGGGTCTCGGCAACATCGGCCCCGAAGCCGGCAAGCCGGTGATGGAAGGCAAAGGCGTTCTCTTCAAAAAATTCGCCGATATCGACGTCTTCGACATCGAGCTGCGCACGAGCTCAATCGACGAGTTCGTGACCGCGGTGAAATGCCTTGAGCCCACCTTCGGCGGCATCAACCTCGAAGACGTGAGCTCGCCCGATTGCTTCGTCATCGAGCAGACGCTCAAAAAACTCATGAAGATCCCGGTGTTTCACGACGACCAGCACGGCACCGCGATCATCACGGGCGCGGCCCTCATGAACGCCGTTGAAGTCGCCGGCAAAAAACTCGATCAGGTGAAGATCGTCATGAACGGCCCGGGCGCCGCCGGTCTCG
>DASUEL010000552.1:0-5485 GCA_036275095.1 Bdellovibrionales bacterium | reverse complement strand
GCGCCCGCTCGAAAATTTCTCATTGAACGACTATCTCGCGGGCCGCTTCAATCGTTTTGCCGGAAGCATCCACGCCGGAAATTTCGAGAGCGGTGCCGACGAGATACCCGGACTCGAACGGGTGTTTTTCGAAGTCAAAAGGCGGCCTCTCCGCAGGCAACTGCCGGGCGAGAGCGCGGTGAGCGAGTTCACGATCGACGACAAATCGAATCACTACGTGATCAACGTGATCACGCCGGCGCGGAACATTCAGCGTGTTATCAACGCAACGATCGGAAAACCGCTTTGGTGCGCGAAAGGCCCGCAGTTCGTCGATCCGTGTGACTGACGTCAGTCTGTGGCGACCGGCCAGCCGTCTTGAAATCCCAAACTCGCACGAACCATCACGCGCCGGACTTGGCGGTCGCCGTTGATTCTGCGTTCGAGCCAGCGGCGCTTTCTATCGATCGCGTGAAAGAACAGCTCGAGGCCCGCGTCGCCGGATGCGACCACCGAGTTGTGCCCGGGCGCGAGCCATCGCGCGTTTGCCGAGACAACGGGCCAGGGCGCGCCGGCACCGTCGCGTCGTAGCTCATAAGGACCATCCAAGCGTTTCGCGCGCGCCACCAAGACCGCGTAGCGCGGGCCCGGCTCGCAACAGTTATCTCCTGAGACGAAAAGATAATAATAACCCGCGTGATGGAGGACCCACGGCGCTTCAAGAAGCGAGCGATAGCCGTTTTCTTTTTCGGGGAACAGCAGCGGCTTGGCGACCGAGCCCTCGGCGAAGGCAAGGCCGTCGGAGCGGAGCTCGCGCATTCGGATCGGTTTATGATGAGAGCCCCAAAATAGGAACGTCTTCCGCGACGCGGGATCCGTGAAGAGCATCGGATCGATATGCTCGAAGCCGGGGCCGCAGATGAGCGGACGGCCGCTGTCACGAAACGGGCCTTCGGGCGTTCGACTTGTTGCAACTGCCAGGCAGAGACCGTCTTTGGTGTTCGGCTCCGCTGAGAAATACATGAAATAGCGGCCTTCGCGCTCAGCAACGTGCGGCGCCCAGAATTGTTGCGTGCGCGACGCCCACTTCGGTTTTCGCGGAAGCGCGTCGGGCAGCCGGCGCCAGGCGCGAAGATCGTTGGAGACGAGCGCTTGAATGTTATGGAGTTTCCCGGCAACGTACCCCTGTGTTCCGTACGCATAATAACGGCCATTCGGCGCACGCAGAACGGCGGGATCTGGAAAGTCTTCGTCGAGCGCTACGGAAAATGCGGCGGCGTTTGGGACCCAAGCCAAGAAGAGAGCCGCTCCGAACAAGAAAAGTCTACCGCTCATGGCCATGCGTTCCTCCAGGTCCGGCAGATGTAGCGGTGCAATCCGCGGATTTCAAGAGAACTTTGTTAAAACCTTCACAATGGCTTACGAACTCGAAAATCAATTCTCGTTCATCTTCGTCTAAGTTGCTTTTCATTAAATCCGACCTTGAGGAGGAACGATGTTGATTTACGATTTGCTCAAAAAGGACCACGAAACGGTGAAGGGCCTGCTCGCCCAGCTCGTGAACCTGAGCGACGCCGATAAGGCGGCCCGCGACAGTATCATCAGCCAAATTCGGGACGAGCTCATTCCGCATGCGCGGGCCGAAGAAGCGGTTCTATATAATTCGATGCGCGCGATCGACATGGCGAAGGACCTCGCGTGGCACGGATACGAAGAGCATGCTGAAGCCGAGGCGCTGCTACGAACGCTTCAAGGCATGGAGATGGTGAACGCGGATTGGCACGAAACCGCGAAGAAGCTCAAAGAGGCCGTCGAACACCATATCCAGGAAGAAGAAGGGAAGATCTTCTCAGCCGCTCGCCAGCTCTTCATCGACGAAGAGGCCGAAGCGATGGGTGAGGCCTTCGAAAAAATGAAGCCCGAAGTGAAGGAAGGCGGCTTCGTGCAGAACACGCTCGACATGATCGCCAATATGATGCCCACGCGGCTGGCGGCTCCGCTTCGCGAGTTCCGCCACAATCCGCAGGCGTGATCGCGCTTTGAGTCTTTGACGGAGGGGGCCTAGTGGCTCCTCGGGCGAAAGCGCCCGGGGAGCTTTTTTTATGGCAAGGGCCAGCCGAGTGATTTGAAGAGCTCGGCCAGCTCGGGCGCCAGCGGCGCGCGTATCATGAGCCGCTCGCCCGTGGTCGGCTGAGCGAGCGTGAGAGCCGTGCACGCCAGAAGCAGGCGCCGAATTCCGAAATGGCTCTCGAAGAAACGATTGTGCCGGCCAACACCGTAGGTGACATCTCCGACGATCGGGTGGCCGATATGGCGGAGGTGCCTGCGAATTTGATGGCGCCGTCCGGTCTTGGGCCTCGCGCGCACGAGCGCGTAGCGCGCGGTCGGGTATTTGTCGACGGCGTACGGAAGCTCCACGGCGGCCACGCGCTCCGCGATCGTCAACGCGTCTTGCGGTGCCTTGTCCCGGCGCGCGAGCGGATCGCCCTTTTCGTCGAGTGGCTCTTTCAAGGCATAATCGATTTTCATTTGGTCCGGGGGTATCCCGCGAACCACCGCGAGATATTCTTTTTCGACAGTACCGGCTTCGAACTGCGCGGCCAGCTTGCGCGCGGCCCCGGGCGAGAGCGCGAAGAGCAGAACGCCCGAAGTCGCGCGATCGAGACGGTGAACGGGAAATACGGGTTGGCCGATTAGGTCGCGCGTGAGCTGAACCGCGAAGCGGGTCGCCGCGCGGTCGAGGGCGCTCCGGTGCACGAGCAGGCCCGAAGGTTTGTGGACGGCGACGAGATCGCCGTCGCGATAAAGCAACTCCACCCGCGCATGTTAGCGAACCGGGTGGCGGCTGTCACTGAGGGGTTTCGGGCCCAAGCTCCGCTGGTTTCGTCTTCACCGCGAACTGGACGTCATCCTCGGGAAGAAGCTCCGTGTCCTCGAGCCCCGGCCCGGGGTCGGGCTGGAGAAGACTCGGATTCGGAAGCCACGCGCGGCCGGGCGAGGCCAGGGCGTCCTCGCTCGCGGGTTCACGCTGACGGGCCGGTACGGACTTTACGCTCCTCCGGCTCGTCGAGCCGCGAAGTGAAGCCGCGACGAGCGGAATTTGAAACGCCTCCGTCGAGGTGTTTCGCTTGATCGTGTAGCTCGCGCGCGAACCCGGCGTGAGCCAGAAGAGCGCGGCCAGCGCCACGGTCAAGACGGGCATGAGTGCGAGCGCGGCTCGCTTCCAGTCCGCACGGCTCCAAGTACCGTAAGGCCGAGTGTCGGTTTGACGTTGTCCGCCTGATTTGCGAGGCCGCATGCGGCGATCCGCGCGGCTATTGCGGCGCTCGTCCGCCGCTTGAGACTTGCGATTCATATGCTTTCCCCCTCCACCGGCGCGTCGCGTGCGTCTTGATTCGAGACGCAGGCGGAGCTTCCGTATGGACCCGTCGTTTAAATTTGCAACACGCCGGCCAGCCGCGCGCGCGAATGAAAGGGCCGGGCACACCGGGTGTAGGACCATGGAGGGTCGGCGGTTTAGACGCGGGAAGGAGAGGTTTGGGGCATAACCGCTCGTTTCGGCACGGGAGTTTAAGATCCCTGTCGAACTGTTGGCTAAGTCGAAGATTTGATGGACTCTCAAACGCTATCGCGAGTTTAATAAATCATATGAGAGTACCTGTTTTGGAAACGCAGCGCCTGCGCTTGCGGTCTCATACCGCCGCCGACTTCAGTGCCTGCGCGCGAATGTGGGGCGATCCCGAGATCACGCGCTACATCGGCGGAACGCCTTCAACACCGGCACAGAGCTGGTCTCGCATCCTCATTTATGGCGGGCTCTGGCTTCAGCTCGGTTACGGGTATTGGGCGGTGGAGGAGAAATCGACCGGTGAGTTTGTCGGCGAGATCGGTTTCGCCGACTTCAAGCGCGAGCTCACGCCATCGATTGAAGGACGGCCCGAGCTGGGTTGGGCGCTCGTCTCCTCTGCGCATGGGCGCGGGTACGCGACTGAAGCCACGCGGGCGGCGCTCGCCTGGCTCGACGCGAACCTCAAGGGCCTGTCGTCGGTATGCTTGATTCATCCCGAGAACAAGGCCTCGATTCGAGTGGCTCAAAAAATCGGATTTTTCGAGAGCACGCGGACGATCTTCAAAGGAGAGCCGACGCTGCTTTTCGAACGGCCGGCCCGCTGAGCGCGTTTACGGTTTCTTGATCTTGAGTTTCGAGAAGGCCGACGCCATGGCGCCGAAGCCTTGCGAAGCTCCTTGGTGCTGCTTCCAGGAGTCGTCTTCGGCTTCAGTCGGAAGGCCGAGCGAGATCTTTCGCTCTTCGAACTTCACCTCGTCGACCCGGACTCTGATCGGCTCGCCGCGTTTCGCGTTTTCGTATTTTTTCGCGTCTTCTGAGTCGCGCCATTTCGAGCGCGGAAGCAGGCCGTTGATTCCCGGCGCGAGCACGACGAAAATGCCGAATGACTCTTTTTTGTCGACAGTGCCCTCGACAAGAGCGCCGACCGGAAACTTCTGTGGAACTTGCATCCAGGGGTCGCCTGCGCCTCCGGCTTGTTTGATCGAGAGCGAGATCTTCAGGCGCTTTTCTTCTTCGACGACATTGAGGATCTTGACCTGAACCGGGTCGCCGGCGCTCACGCCTTCAGAGGCGTGTTTCAGTCGCGTGTACCCGATCTCGGAAACATGCACGAGTCCTTCGGCGCCGCCGAGGTCGACGAACGCGCCGAACTGCTCGGTTCGGGTGACAACGCCTTGGACGATGTCGCCGGGTTTATGCTTCTCGAGCCAGGCGCCCTCGTTTTCGGCTCTTTGCAGATCGAGGAGCTTGCGGCGGGACACGACGATGTTGCGTTTTTTGGGATCAAACTGCGTGATCAGAAATTCGAAACGCTTGCCGACGACGGTCGACGGGTCGGCGATGGGACGCTGATCCATTTGGCTGATCGGGCAAAATGCCGGCTGCCCCTGAACGCTCACGCGATAGCCGCCATTGACGACTTCGGTGACCTTGCCTTCGACCGGCAGCTCCATATCGAACGCATCCTCGAGGTTCTCGAGCTCGACGGGCGCCGACTTCGAGCCCTTGCGGGTGACGCGGACTTCATCGGGCCTGACACGCATGACGACCACATCAATAACGTCACCGACTTTGTATTTGAGGTTTTTGTTCTCGTCGAGCAGATCGGCGCTGAAGATGATTCCGTCTTGGGCTGTTCCGGTGGAGACGAACGATTCTTCTTTGCCGATGCTCAGAATTTCAGCGCGAAGCGCGTCGCCCACACGCAAGGCTTTTTCAGTGCGGCCGAGCGAGCGTTCGAACATGGCGGCGAACTCTGTAGCGGACTCGGATTTCGGGGTCTCTTCAAACAAACCGGCGGCGGGGTCTTTTTTCTTCGACATGAGCGATCCTTTGATTGGAAGGCCATCCTCGCGGAAGGCCGCGTTTTAGTCAATTGCTGAGGTGATTTGGACCAAGAGCCGGTGTGCGCCGCAAGCCCGTGGCGCTAAACTGAAA
>DASUEL010000551.1:0-2403 GCA_036275095.1 Bdellovibrionales bacterium | reverse complement strand
CGCACCGGCTGATCCCGATGATCACCAAGCTTGGGCGCAGCCTCAACGGCAAAAAACGCGAGTTCGCCGACATCGTGAAGATCGGCCGCACCCATTTGATGGACGCGGTTCCTCTGACGCTGGGTCAGGAGTTCTGGGCCTATGCCGACCAGTGCGAGAACTCGATCTTGAGGGTGAAATCGGCGCTCCCGCACGTGTACGCGCTGGCGCTCGGCGGGACGGCCGTCGGCACGGGCCTCAACACGCACCCCGAGTTTGCCGAGAAGGCGGCCAAGTACATCGCGCAAGAGACCGGCCTGCCGTTTACGAGCGCGCCGAACAAGTTTGAATATTTAGCGACCCACGATGCGCTCGTTCAGCTGAGCGGCGCCTTGAAGACGGTCGCCTGCTCGCTGATGAAGATCGCAAACGACATTCGTCTGATGGGGGCCGGGCCCATGTGCGGTTTTGCCGAGCTGATTCTTCCGGCTAATGAGCCCGGAAGCTCGATCATGCCGGGCAAAGTCAACCCGACCCAGAGCGAGGCCATGACCATGGTGTGCGCTCAAGTGATCGGAAACGACATGGCGGTCGCCGTCGGCGGAAGCCAAGGGCATTTCGAGCTCAACGTCTTCAAGCCCGTGATCATCTTCAACGTTTTGAATTCGATTCGCCTGCTGGCCGACGCCTGCGACAGCTTCACCGACCACTGTGTCGTCGGAATCGTGCCGAATGAGAAACGAATTCAAGAATATCGCGAGAAGTCGCTCATGCTCGTGACCGCGCTCAACCCGGTGATCGGTTACGATAACGCCGCGAAGATCGCCAAGCACGCGTACGAGAAAAACATCACGCTCAAAGCGGCGGCGCTCGAGCTGAAGCTTCTCGACGCCGAGACGTTCGATCGCGTGGTACGGCCCGAGAAAATGATCAGCCCCTCGATGGAGGGCTGATGTCAGCTTACAAACGCTGGCTTTTCGAGAACGACGACATTCGCCCGTACGTGTACATGCGGCCCGAGAACCGGCCGCAAAAGCCCGGGCGCGTGCATGATTTCGAGTTTCCGGATAAGACGTTGTTCATCGATCCGCTGGCGCTCGAGAACGCGGACTTCGCGACCATGCTCCTGGCGCTCGAGAATACGGCTTTCAAGACGACCGGCCTGACGCTCCCGCGCTGGGCGCTCTACGATTGCCACGCGCTGCCGGGTCTGACGTGCGGATTCGTGCATCGCACCCGTTCGCTGCCGGATTCAATTCGCAAAGTGATGCCGATCATCGAGACGTGCGAGTGGACGCCGCTCTCGCTGTTCATCGCCATTCCGGCCGTCGAGGGCAATCACTGGGTCGCGTGCAACCTGTGCTCGGTGAATAGCCTGCTTCCGCGCGAGAAAAATTATTCCTGCTTGGGCTTTCTCTCGAAAGCGTTCGGGCTTTGGTACTCGAACATCGAGAATCTTTACGGTGTCACCCAGTGGTCGAATCAGGCGCTGACCGTACATACGAGTTTCGGGCTGTTCGAGCTGGTGACGGCTTATACGCCCGTGCACAATATTCCGGCCTCGCTCACATATAGGGCCGCCGTAGACTCCGAGCTTTGGCACCGATTTATCGAGACGCGCGACCAGTGGGTCAACCCGCTGAAGCCCGCGGGCTTCGACGTGAACCCGGCCGACGATGCCACACTGATCGGCTTACATAAGCGCATTCGCAACGGTGAAGGGCCGTTTTTTCTGAACCCCGATGCCGAATACAAGAACTCGGCGCGGATTCCCATTTACACGCGATGAAGCTGAAGGCCGTAACGTACAACGTCTGGCACGGACTGAGCGGCCAAGGCCTGTTTCGGTTCTCGGAGCTCGAGCCGCCGGGCCGCAAAGAGCTTCGAAAGAAAGCGCAGATCGAAAACCTCCGCGCCGAGAAGCCCGATCTATTGTTTTTGCAAGAGGTGAACCCCATCGTGTCGGGGAGCCGCTTTTATGCCGACAATCTGGGACTTCATGAAGTCCACCAAACGGATCAGGCCGGCCTCGAGCTTTTCGGCTTCGGGCTACCCACGAACCTGCGAACCGGTCTCTGTATCCTGGCCGATCCGAAATGGCGGCTGACGAAGGTCGCGGGCGTTCGGCTGAGCGGACGCGGTTACTTGAGCGACTCCATGAGCCTGCAGCTCGCCGAGTTCCGCTACGCGCTTTTCGCGCGCCTCGAGAAAGACGGGAAGAGCCTGCTCGCGGTGAATTTGCATCTACATCACGGGCCGATACTCACGCGCACGATGGAAGCCCGCCTGGACGAGCTCACAGGAAGCGGGCTGGTACCGCAGAGTTTGGCTTTAAAGACACGGCATGCAATGACCCGCGCGGGCGAACGCAGGCTCGGCGAGCTCCGAAAGCTTGCGGGGCTGCTCGAGGAGCTTCGCGCCCTC
>DASUEL010000550.1:0-2707 GCA_036275095.1 Bdellovibrionales bacterium | reverse complement strand
CTTGCTGGGTTTGGAGTGGGTTCAAAATTGGCTCAGGCGGAGGGACTCGAACCCCCGACCCAGCGGTTAACAGCCGCTTGCTCTACCAGCTGAGCTACGCCTGAACGGTTCTCATATGAAGCATGATGTTGAAACTGAAGTCAAGATTGTGGAGTCGATTTGTTGGGTTGACGCGGTTGGTTTTTTCTTAAAAATCCTGAAAGGGTCTGGTCCTGGCCGGGCGAACTCGGGGTGTTGGGTTCGGAACGGCCGCGTTCGAAAACGCTCGCCTTGAGACACGCTCATTAAAAGTTCATTAAGAAATCATGCCTGCCGCTCCTTGCGCCGATGAAACAGGGAGTTGGAGGTGCCGTATGCTTCGCTGGTGCGCCTACTGCCAGCGTTTTGAGGGTGAGGTTCCCCCTTTCGAAACCTACGATGTGACCCATGGCCTATGCGCCCGCTGCAAAGACCGGGGCCTCGAGATTTCGGATGCCGAGATGGAGCGGGTCCAGAACATAAAGGCTTTTCAATCCCGCCTTTGGGAGGCCGGCCGCTCCGGCGACCAGTCGCAAGCCGAGTCCCTGCTCGGCCTTTCGCTTCAGATGGGCCTGCGCCCGATCGACACCCTCGTGGGTCTCGTCACGCCTGCGCTTTGGCGGGTCGGGCGGCTTTGGGAAGAGCGTAAGATGACCGTGTTCGAAGAGCACCGATTCACGGCTTTTTGCGAGCAGCTTCTCGCGCTGGTGGCGCTCAAAACACCGGCGGTTTCGGGCGGCGCGCCCGTGCTGCTTCTTCCGGCCGAAGGTAACATCCACACGCTCGGCGCGCGTATGATGCACATCTGGCTGAGCTCGCTCGAGCAAAATGCTCACTGCGTGTTTCCGGGCATACCGGTTCGCGAGGCGGCGTCGCTGGTTTGGAGCGTGCGGCCGGCGGTCGTCGGAGTTTCGATTTCGATGCCCGATCAGCTTCCGCAGGCGCTCGAGCTCGAGAAGAAGCTCAAAGACGAGCTCGGGCCCGAATGCCCGCCGGTCGTGGTGGGCGGATTCCCGGTTAAAATGGGGCGAGTCGCGGGGTCGCAGCCGCGCGCGGGCGAGTCCTCCGCCCAGATGCTGATTCGTTTGGCGCGCGAGCGTTCAGTCGAAAATTTCGGGAAAGCGCTCTAGGAGCAGCGACGCCGCGAGCGCGTGGCCTTCGTAGTTGGGATGCACGAAATCCTCCGGGTCTTTGCGGTATTTCAGCAGGCCCTCGGCGGTCAGCGGCTCCGTCACGTCGAGATAGGTGATCTCGAGCTCGCGAAAGAGCTCGAGCGCGCGCGCATGGGCCGCGCTCATCCAGAGGTTCTGGCCGTAATCGAGAAAGTGCGGGTAAATCACCGCGACGAGCTTCGTGTTTTGCGCGCTCGCGCGCGTCTTCAGGCGCGTGAGGCCGTCGCGTACCATCGCTGTATTTTCGGCGATCATCTCCGGCGTATAGAGCCTTGAGCGCCGGATCGTCGCCACCTTGAACAGGCGGTAGAGCGCCGAGTGCCTGAAGAGAAACGGGTTGGCTGTGGCGATGGGGTCGAACCGGTTCTGCTGAAAATAAGTCTCGCCGTTTTCGTCATTCGAAACGATGAAGAACGAGGGCGAGAAGTCGTTCAGGCAAAAGCTCAAGACCAAAATGTCGGGGCGAAGGGTGACGAACCGCTCATAGTAAATCGCTTCCTGAAGGGTGTTGTAACCCCCCATTCCGGCGTAATAAACGTGATCGCCGCGTGTGTTGAGCGATTTCTGCAGCGCTTGCGCGAGCCAGCCGTGGTCGACCAGCGAGTCGCCGAGCACGGCGAGGGTTTTTCGGGCTTTGCGGCCCTCGAACTCCGCGCCGTTCTTGAAGCCGTATCGCCCGAAGCCGTTCTCCCAGCCGTGGCTCGGAACGAAGCCCAGCTCGGGGTCGGGAACGTAAATTTTGGATTTGATCTGCGGGTCGAAAATCGCCTTCGTGACTTCGGTTTGATCGCCGAACTGAACTTTGAAGAACGCGCGTACCGCGAGCTCGCCGGCCGCGACCGCGCATGCGAGGCTCACAAGCGCGACGAGCGAGTTTTGCAGGACCGGTTTCAGCGTCATGGCTGGCGCAGCGTCTGAAACAATTCGCGCAGAGCCAGTTCGAGCTGACGGCTTTTGAACGTGGTGCCCTGATGGATAAACGTGTTCTCCTCGGTGCGCAGAAACGTCGTCGTCTGATCGTCGATGAACGTCATCACGGTTTCGGTCTGGCCGCCCGGAAGCACGTATGAATCGAGATAGCCGTCGACTTTGACTTTGCAATTCTGGCCAAGCCACTTCTCCATGTATGTCGGCTCAAGCTGGCGCGCCGCCGGAGCCGTGGCCTTCCACTCCATGCCTTCTTGGTGAACCGCGATATTCTCGAGCTTGTTGCTCACCGACTTCACGCGCGTTTTGCACCATGATAACTCGCCCGCCTGCATGAGACCTGCGCCCGGAAGGCCGCCCGTTTTGAGATGAACGATTGCATAAATGACGCCCGCGAGCGCCGCTATCATCACTGAAATCTTAAACATGTTCATGGGGCTATTCTGGTATAAAGAACGCATGCCGATCAAGGGAGTTGTGGAGCACGCGCGTGTTCCCATCAAAATCTGGTCCGAGCTCGAAAAAGTCGAAGGCGCGGCCCTCAATCAGCTGGTCAATACGGCCAACCTGCCGTTCGTGTTCAAGCACGT
>DASUEL010000549.1:0-3863 GCA_036275095.1 Bdellovibrionales bacterium | reverse complement strand
AGATCCTGGCTTGCGGAGTTGAGCGTGAGCGCCGACGCCAATGTCGCGGTACCCGATGCTTTGTTGATCGTGAACGTTCCGCCCGGCATCGTGCCGCCTGAATGCGTGATCGTCTGCGCGCCCGTGCCGTTGAGCGTGAGTGCTGCCGTGCCGCCGTCGGCCCCCGGGCCGACGCTGAGATGGCCCGCGATATTGAGTGTGCCATCGAGCTTGATGAGGCCCGTGCCGCTGGAGCGCGCGACGTTCAGGTTTCCGTTCACGTTAATCGTGTCGCCGGCTGCAACCGCGAACGTCTTGGTCTCGGCGGCAGCGTTGACCGTATCGAGCGTTAAATTGTTCAGAGCCAGCGACGTGGGTACGTCGATCGTATACGTGGCGGTGCCGCCCGTGCCGGTCAATTGAACCGTGCCCGAGTTGTGCGTGAATGTGCCGCCGGTTTGCGTGAAGATAGCGCCCGAGGCCGCGTCGCGTTTGTTGATGACGAGGTTTCCGGCCGGCGCCAAGAACGTCCCCTGCGCGATCGTCAGGCTCGTAAGCCCCAGGCCCGTAGTGCCGCCAAGCGGCTCGAAGTTTCCTGCGGTTTTGTTCACCACCAGATTGGGTAAGAAGCGCGCATCGGTCGCGTCGTAGCGCTGCAGGCCCGTACCATTGAGCTCGAGCGTCGCCGTGCCGCCGAGTGCGCCGTCGCCCAAGACCACGAAGTCGCCGGCGACTTTGATCGTGCCGCCGTTGATGCGAACGAACGCGTCGCTTGCGCCGTTGCGGCCCTGCGAGTAATCGCCACTCACGTTGATCGTGTCGCCCGAGGCGAGCGCGAACGTCGAAGTGTGGCCGCCGTTGTTGGCGACGTAGATTTGTAGACCGGCCACGGTGGCGCTCGCATTCACATCGAGCGTATAGGTTTGAGTGCGCGTGCCGACCAGGCGAAGTGTCGTCGAAGCGAGGTTGAAGGCTCCGCCACTCAAGCTGAGCACGGTCGTGTCGGCCGCCTGGCTGGCCCAGATCGCGAGCGTCGCCCCGACTGGGCCGTTGAACGTGCCGCCGGATTGCGTGAAGACGCCGCCGATGCCGAAAAACGCGCCGCTGGTGTCGTCGAAGGTTCCGCCATGAATCGTCAAACCGCTGGATCCCACGTCGATGCCAGCCGACTTCGTGACCGTTCCGGCGTAGCCCGAGTTCAAGCGGATACCGCCGACGTTGATGTAACCCGAGATCGTCGGCGAGCAGTTCGCGCTGCAAGTGGCATCGAAAATCGCGACTTGCGAGCCGTTGGGCGCGGCATTGCCATGCCAGTTTGCGGCCGTGCTCCAGAGCGCGTCCCCGCCGCCGCCGTCCCATGTGAACGGATTCATGACTCTGACGGTGACCGTGCCGGTGTCGGTGCCGCCGTTGCCATCGCTGACTTCGTACGTAAAGGTGTCGACGCCGTTGAAGCCGGCGTTCGGCACGTACTTGACGGTTGTGTTACCCGCTTCGATCGTGACTGTTCCGTAAGTGCCATTGGTTTTGTTCGAGACCGTGAGCGGATCGCTGTTCGCGTCAGTATCGTTCGTCAAAACGGAGATCACGACTCCGGCCGCGGAATCTTGGTCCACGGTTGCCGAGTCGTCGACGGCGACTGGTGCAGCGGGGGCTATCGTGACCGTCCAGCTGTAGCTCGCGGTGTTCGAAGGGTGGCCGGCGTTGTCGGCGGCGCGAACTTTGAACGTGTGGCTCGCAGCCGAAAGGCCCGCGTAATTCTTCGGCGATGTGCACGCGCTGAAACCGCCGTTGTCGATCTCGCACTCGAGCGTCGCGACGCCGCTGCCGGTTTCGGTAACCGTAAATGAGAAGCTCACGTTCGAGGAGTTGCTCGGATCCGGCGGTTGCGCGGTGATGGCCACGACCGGGGCCGTCGAATCGACGGTGAACGGGAAGGTGACCGTGCGATTGTTGCCGGCGGCGTCCTTCGCCACGACTTTTATATTATAGGAGGTGCCGTTCACGAGCGTGCACGACGCGAATGAATGCGACGTCGAGTTCGCGGCCTTGTTGACGACGGCACAAATATCGGTTGAGTCGGCGGCGTTTCGGATTGAAACGTCGTACGAGCTCTCGCCGGTCGTGTCGTTCCAGTTCGCGGTGACATTGGTGCCATTCGTAAGGTAACCGTCCGCCGTGTTGTCGGTCCCGCCGGTCGCGCCCGTGATCGTGAACGCCGCCGGCGGTGTCTGATCGACGGTGAAGTCGAAGCCGTTATTCGTGGCATTCGTCGAGCCGGCGCCGTTGTTCGCCGTAACATAAGCCTTGTACGAAACGCCGTCGGTGAGCGTGCAGCCGAACGTGTAAGACGTCGCGGCCGTGCTTGCGAGCGTGCAAACGGTGGCAGCACCAGCCGCGTCTTTGATGACGACGTCGTAGCTGGTCGCGGCTCCTGAAGCGCTCCAAGAAAGAGTCGGTGTGAGGTTATTGAGCCATTGATCGGCGGTGCTGTCGGCGCCGCCGGTGACTCCCGCGATCGTGAATGCCGCGGGCGGTGAGAGATTGATGGTGACGTTCGCTGATGAGGTAGCGCCTTTTCCGTCGGTCACTCGCACGGTGGCTGAGCCCGCGGTGTTCGGGGCCGTGTAAACACCCGCGCCGCTCACGCTGCCGCCGCCCGAAGTTACGGCCCACGAGAAAGGCGCAACGCCGTTGGTGTAGGTGAACGTCGTCGTTTCAGCGGCGTTCATGGTGACGGTCGTCGGGCTGATTTGCACGGGAAGATAAACTTGGAAGGTACAGGACTTCTCGGCGCCGCTCGCGTCTTTCACGATGATCGTGACGGCGCCGCCCGTTCCCGGTGCCTTATAAGATCCCGAAGCGGCATTCAGCGTTCCGCCCCCGCTCACGAGCGTGAAGAGGTAATCGCCGGCTCCGCCGCTGGCCGTAAAATTGTAGGTGGTGCCGGGATCGAGAACGGTGGTGGGACAATTGATCGACAGCGAGCCTCCGCCCGGCGGCGGAGGTCCGCCTTCTTCTTCCTCGGGCGTTTCGCACGCGACGAGGATCGCCGTCATTACCAGGGCCAAAGTCCTTAGCAGGACTTTGTAGTCAGAAAACATCCCACTTCTCCCGAATGTAAGAGCTAGATTAAGATCGGACTAAGGACCGGTTTTCTAAAGGGTTTTCTCAAAATCAGGCAGGGGGAAACTCGTGAAACGCGAGACGCTTTGAGGTGAGGCGGAAGTGAGACGGCCGGGTACTAGAGCGAGGTCGTTTGCTGAGGCTGCTCGTCGCCGCCCGACTCAAAGTGGTACACGAATCCGAAGCTCACGTAGAGCGACGTGCCGGGACCGAAATTGACTTTGAAATCGTTTCGAAATGAGAGCGCTTCACTGATCGGGTAGAAGAGCCCCATGCCCGTGTGCCAGCCTTGACCCGAACGGTACGGGAACTCCTGCCATTCTGTGGGCACGCGCTTCCAATAGTGAAAGTCCGCTCCGAGCAACGCGAAGTACTGAATGAAGTCGAGCTCGAAATCGAAACGAAATCCCACGTCGCCTTGATGATACTCGATGCCTTGCGTGCGCCCGCTCATCGCCGTCGCCTCAAAATACATTTTGCGGAAGGGTAGCCCGAGCCTCACGCCGACGAATGGCAGGATCTCGCGGACGCCGGAGACCCCGCTCACTAAGAATGGCCCGGTGTTGACCCCGAGCTGCGCGGAGCGCGATCCGCCTCCCGGGCTCAGGCGCTGCTCGGTCTCGGAGGTCTGGGCCCGCGCGATTGCTGGCGTCAACGCGAGGAACACGATGGTGAGAAGAGCGTGGAGCGTGCGCACAGGTTCATTGTAAAAAGAGTTTCGAAGCCGCGCCAGCCTGACTCGACCGTGGGGCGGCTGG
>DASUEL010000548.1:0-2146 GCA_036275095.1 Bdellovibrionales bacterium | reverse complement strand
AGCCCTCAGCCGCTCTCATTAAGGGCATTTTGATGCACACCGCGACCGACCTCTTCCCGGGTCAGTTCGGCACGGGCCCGAAGCAGGAGCTTCCGACCGCGCGCCCGAACAACCACGAAGGTTTCGGCCGCGTCGACGTCGCCAAAGCCACCTCGGTTGAATCCAGCCAGCTCAAAGACGAACAGGTCGGCGTGGGCACCGGCGAAGCGAAGACCTTCGACGTGAAGGTGAACGGCGGCAAGAAGCTCGTCGTGACCCTGACCTATACGGATGCTCCCGGCTCGGCCGCCGCCGCCAAAGCACTGGTCAATGACCTCGATCTTTCGATCGTCGGCCCCAATGGCAAGGTCTATGAGATCGGCGACCGCACGAACAACAACGAGCTCATCGAGATCGCAAACCCGGCACTCGGCCAATACAAGGTCAGCGTGAAGGGCGTGAAAGTGCCCTCCGGCAAGAACGGCAAACAGCCCTTCGCCGTCGTGATGGGACTCTTGTAAGCTTTTCGCTGATCGATCGTTTCAACCTCTAAACCGGTTTCTACGGGGGCCCAAGGAATGGGCCCTCTCTTTTTTTCACCGGGGTTTGGTGACAGGAACCGTCATTGATAACTCGTGTCAAAGGTGATAAACATCCGAACTCGTTAGGGGTCCTTCGGGGAGGTCATTTCCATGACGATAGCTTTTAAAGTAGGGGACAACGCCGTTTATCCTGGACACGGCGTCGGCCGCGTCACAGCGATCGAAACTAAGGAAATCCTGGGCAAACAACACACGTTCTACACCATCGAAATCCTGGATAGCGGAATGAAGATTCTGGTTCCGCGCGACAATGTGAAGTCGGTTGGCTTGCGCCCGATCATTTCGAAGCAGCAAGCCAGCGAAGTCCTCAACATACTCAAAGTCAAAAACGTGAAGATCGACAACCAGACCTGGAATCGCCGGTACCGTGAGTACATGGAAAAGATCAAAACGGGTTCGGTTTTCGAGATCGCCGAAGTGCTCCGCGACCTCTTCTTGCTGAAAGTCGACAAAGAGCTGAGCTTCGGCGAGCGCAAGATGCTCGATACGGCGCGCAGCCTCCTGATCAAGGAGCTCACCCTGGCCACCAGTCCTGAAGAGCTGGCCGAGGAAAAGGAAGTTAAAGAGATTTTTGGTCTTTGATTTCTCGTTTTTCAGTCTGCTAAATTAAAATTTAATCGATTTCACGAAACGCAAGCTCTTGATCAGGCTTGCGTTTTCGTTTTGGCCAAAGCCGAGTGCCGGGGTGTTTCATGTCTTCGAATAAAGTGAGAGTGCGGTTCGCGCCGAGCCCCACGGGTTACCTTCATGTTGGCGGCGCCCGCACGGCTCTCTACAATTGGCTGTATGCGCGCAATACGGGCGGCACATTCATTCTTCGTGTCGAAGACACCGATCAGGCGCGTAGCACGGAGCGGGCGCTCAAAGAGCAAATCAGCGATCTTCGCTGGCTCGGTATCAATTGGGACGAGGGCCCCGAAGCTGGCGGCGCCTACGGCCCGTATAAGCAAAGCGAACGCCTTCATATCTATCGTGAGCACGCGGATAAACTGTTGGCGCAAGGGCGCGCCTTTTATTGTTTCTGCACGGATGAGGTGATTGAAGCGAAGCGGGCGGCCGCCCAAAAAGAGGGCCGGCCGGCGCATTATGACGGCACCTGCTACAACGTGACGGTGCCTGAGGCGAAGGCTCGTATCGCGAAAGGCGAGAAGGGCGCGATCCGTTTCAAGCTCTCCGGCAAGAAAGAATACAAACTCGACGATTTGATCCGCGGTGAAGTCGTGTTTCCGTCCGACATGGTCGGCGACTTCGTCATCTTGCGCTCCGACGGCATGCCCGTTTACAACTTCTGCTGTGTCATCGACGACGCGCTCATGAAGATGACCCACGTGCTGCGCGCCGAGGAGCATCTGAGCAACACCGTTCGCCAGCTCATGCTGTATGAGGCGTTCGGCTGGCAGCCGCCGCGTTTCGGGCATCTCTCGCTTATTTTAGATTCCAACCGCCAAAAACTCAGCAAGCGCGAAGGCGCGACGTCCGTGCATGATTTCGCTCAGCGCGGCTACTTGCCGGAGGCGATGAACAACTTCATCGCGTTGCTCGGCTGGTCTTCGCCGAAAGGGCAG
>DASUEL010000547.1:0-3013 GCA_036275095.1 Bdellovibrionales bacterium | reverse complement strand
TACGCCCGTGGGACATGACGATCACCAGTATCGGCAGTGACAAAACGGCGGCGACCAGAAACTTTCGCTTTAAGTCGGAATACTCGGCGGCGTGAGCGTGTTCGAGCGAATCCTCGGCCGAATCGGAAATTCCGGAGACTTCGCGAACGTTGTAACCGAAATCTTCAATGGCCGCACGAATCTGTTTCACATCAACTGAATTCGGAAGATACTCAACCGCGACGGTTTGGTCCGCGAGATTGAAGGCGGCCTTCACGACACCGTTCCGTTTCATCAAATGACCCTCGAGCGGGGTGCCCGAGCCGGACGGTCTCGCCGAATCGTCCACTACGAATTCGGCCCGCGCCGTTCCCGCCGTGTCGTAGCCGGTGTCCTTGACGGTCTGCACCAGGGCCGCGACGTTGGTTTTGCCGGGGTCGTACTTGACGGTCGCTTTCGCGGTGGCGAAATTGACCGAGCACGCGTCCACTCCCGGCTGTTTTTTCAGCTGTTTTTCGATCCGGTTGGCACACGCGGCGCAGGTCATCCCCGTGATCGGCAGGTCGACCCGTTCGCCCGTACCATCCGGAAGCGAATGGTCGTTGTGCGTTCCGTCCGTGGCTTGTTTGGTGGTCAACCCATTGCTAACTTCCTTGTTACCGCTTGCGCTCTCGACCGCCTTCGCACCCGCGAATTCTTCCGGGGTCGCGTCGAATTTCTCCTTGCAGGAGGGGGAGCAGAAGTTGAACGTTTCGCCCCCGTACTCGCTCCGTCCTGCCGCGGTCGAAGGATCGATCTCCATCCCGCACACCGGATCGACCGTTTTCGTCGTAATCATTTATCCCTCCCGTTCACCCGCGGATCCACCAGCACCGCGATCAAGTACGCTCACTCCGCCGAATAACCGGCGCGGTCGAGCACCTGGACGATTTTTTCACGGGAGGTCTCCTCGTCGTGATGCACCGTCACCCTTTTCGTCGGCACGTCCACCTCGACCGCGGACACGCCCTCGACGTCCGCGAACGCTTTCGTGATCGAACTCGCACACCCGCCGCAGACGATTTCCGGGGCCGTCACCGTCGTGAAACTATTGTCATTCTTTTGGGGATCGCTCATTGTTTCGTTAACTGCATTCATTTTTGATACCTCGCTGATCTCAGTAATAATTTCGGGGAAAATCGCCCGATAGATAAAGTCTATTCTCTGTAGTCGAATACAGTGTCAAGTGTTTTCTTTCGAAAATCGGAAAAATATTTACAGCCCATTTTTTCTCAGCTTTTTCTGCACCACGCGCCCAGCGGCCGGGGAGGGATTTTGCATCTCCGTCGTCTCGATCAAGCCGCAGATATTGCCCGGCGCGCGCCCGACCTCGTCCCACTCCTCCAAGGTGCGAGTGAGCTCGCGGTGGTGCCGCTGCAACTCCTTGATCCGTTCGGATACCTCCGCGAGGCGCCGACGCACGATCCCCCGGACGTTGTCGCACGGGCTCGCGCCCTTCTCGGCGTCGCTGATGATGTGCCGGATCTCGTCGAGCGAGAAACCGAGGAATTGCGCCTTCCTGATGAACGCGAGGCGCTCGAGCACCGCTTCATCGTAAAGCCGATAACCGCTCTGCGAACGTGCGGGCCTCCCCAGAAGCCCGCTGCGCTCGTAGAATCTCAAGGCCTCGACGCCTACCCCCGATTCCTGTGAAACCTCGCCGATCTTCATCGAAGTCCGGGGCGAAAGCCGATTAGTGCGACCAACGATCGTTGTCGCCGTGTTATTCCTTATCGCCATTGTTTTTTGTCCCCCTGTTACACAAATTCCCAGCGCAATTCTGGTTACCATTCAATGATAAACCCTGTAGTCGCGTATAGAGTCAAGCCCATTTATGGTTCTCCAGCGAAGCCTCTAGTCGGACACGCTTTAGTATCCCGATTTACGTGGGCTTTCGCGCGGAGTGCGATGGCGGCCTTGGTATCAGTGAGACCGAAAAGGTGAAGCGCCCTTTCTTCAGCCGGGAGGCGCTCCAAAAGATTAGGGGCGAACAAAGTCGCCCCTACTTCAATGGGATAAGAGTGATCCCGATCACTTCATACGGAGTTACCATCCTTGCATTTCGTGTCACAAGGACAGCAGCAACCATTCCTGATCGGGGCCGAGTTCTCGCTCGTCGAGGTGGCTCGCTGTTTCATCGGGCAGGAACAGCAGCGTTACCAATTCCTAGATTCAGCCGGTTTGACCACGAAGCAGTAGGTCGTTGCGGTGAGGAACAGTGCGGCCCCCACGAACACCTGCGGCTGCCGCATCATGTACGACGAGGCGGCGAACCCGAACAGAAAAAACACGTTCGCGATGAGGGCCATCGTCCAGATAACCACGTCCCGCGCTCCGGTGCGGAGGAGAGCAATATTCAAGAACCCCGCCAGCACGATCGCGACGCCGGTCCCCAGGAACCACGCCGCCTCATACGAAATACCGTAGTAGTTTCGGAACGTGAAGGAGCAATGAAGGAGACCGAGGGCGATGATGAGTATGCTTGCGATCTTTTGGGCTGTTCTCATTCGTCCCCACAAACCTATTTCAGCAGTTTATTGATCTCGGCTGTAAGTCTCGCACCGTCCAACTTCGTTTCTTCCGATATGCCTAATTGTTCCTGCCAGTAGATAGGCTTCGGCGGTGCATCTATCCACTCCGCGTTCTTATCGTAAAGCAGATATACGTCCCAAGCCTGATCGTCGATCCCTAAGACGGGAGCATATCCTCTGACCAGTTCGCCGCCGCCGTCCCAGTAGTGATGAACGCGCGGGTCGGGGAGCGATTTGGTGGCCCGCCCGACGGTCAGTTCAAAATCCGACGGGAGGATCGGCACCCAAACCGAATAAACCTCGATGTTTTGATCTTTCAAATCCATCAGGACCTGATGAATTTCGGAAGCCCCCCGAAGGCAGTGCCCTCAGGTCGGGGCCAGCAGAACCACCAGCCTCACCTTGCCCTTGTCCTTGTTGAATTGGGATTTGAGGTCGCCGATGTTCGAAGAAAACTCGCTCCC
>DASUEL010000546.1:0-5464 GCA_036275095.1 Bdellovibrionales bacterium | reverse complement strand
CCGAGATACCCCATGAAGTTGACCAGATGGAGCGACTGATACAAAAGCCCGCTCTCCAATCCCGGTATCAGATTCAACGCGGAGAGGAGAAGCGGATAAAACGGCGACCAATAAGCGTTGAGCAGCGCGCCGGCGTGTCCGCCCGCAACTTCGCTGGCAATGTCCAAATAGGCGATCGTGTCGGACTGCACGTAGAAGCGGAAGACCCACGTGTAGATCAGGCCGAACATAATCGTCAGGAACCAGTAGATTCTCACGCTGTTATGTTATGCTTTTGCGAGGCGTGGGCAAAATCGTATTTTTCGACAATTCGAGCAAAGCGGCATATTCGCCGGAGAGCTTTCGAAGCAGAGCTTATGGCGGAACCGTCGGCAGCATTTTAAGAGCGGCCGAGGGGCTCGCGGCCCGGGGCCATTCCGTATGGGTGGCGCAGAAACATCGCGGCCATGAAGAGTCGTTCGGGGCTCGCTACGTTCCGCTAGCGGCGCCGATTGAAAACCCCGGCGCCGTCGTGGTGATTCGAAATGCCCGCACCCTTCGCGACGCTCACCTAAGGTTTCCGCGTTCACGCCTGTATTTATGGCTACATACGATCGAAAAAGACGAAGAATGGCTGGCTCAGCACTATGACGAAATTCGCCACATCCCAGCGACTCTCGTATGCCTGTCGCGTTTTCATCACGGCTACGTGCGCGAAAAGCTCGCGGCGCGCGGCATCGAGCTGCCAATGGCGGTGGTTCCGAACTCCGTGGACGATCACCTGGGGCCTAACGGGCCGCCATTCGACCCTAACAAATTAATTTACTTTAGCGCCAGCGACCGCGCGCTCGCACGGGCGCTCGTTTTGTTCGAGAAAATACATTGGGCTCAGCCTGACATGCGGCTCTTTATCGCCCGCCCAGGTTATGGCGGCGTCGAAGGCAGCATCGCGCGTGAAGGGGTGATTGACCTTGGTCCTCAGCCGCAGGAGAACGTTTTGGAACACGCCCGCGGCGCACTCTGCACGTTTTATCCGAACACGAGCGTTCCCGAGGCGTTCGGGCTGGTTTTCGCCGAAAGCAATGCCGTGGGCACGCCGGTGCTGACCGGAGACGTGGGCGCGGCGCGCGAAGTTTTGGCCGAAACGAATCCGCCCCTGGACGTCCATAACGGCAACTTGGTGCTCGAAACGGTCTTGAAGTGGCGCGCCGGCGAAAGGCCCGCCGTCAGCGTGCGCCCGGAGTTCCGGCTCAAAAACGTATTGCCTGTTTGGGAGAGCCTATTGCACTCTGATTGAAGATGAACAACCTCGTCTTCATCGTATTTGATTCCGCGCGCTTCGATCACGCGCGAGCGGCCAAGACGCGCTGGCTGCGCAAGCTCGGGCGTATCGAAAAACGCTACAGTTACGCCTCGTGGACGTCTCCGAGCCACTTTACTTATCTGATGGGTCAGCTCCCGCACCTCTCGCCAAAAAAAACTTTCGCGTCCAAGGCGTACGAGCGCGATCTCCGGCTTTGGAGCAACAGGCTCGGGCTGAAGAATTTGGATTTCAATTCGTTTCTCCCGGAGCTGAGCTTACCCAACGTTTTGCGCGCGCATGGCTACCGTAATGAGGCGATCGTCTCGATGCCGGTGCTGAATCCGAAGACGATTCTCGCGCGGTACTTCGACTCCTACCGGCTCATGCCGTCGCACGATGATTTCGCAGGCATCGTCGACCGCGTGAGCTTCACGGGCGGAAGGCCCAAGTTCTATTTCATCAACGCCGGTGAAACCCACTATCCGTATTGCATGACCGATTCCGATTTGCCCCGCCTGCATGGCCTTCATGGAACGCTCAAGCACATCGGAGACGGCTTCAGCGGAAAGAAAACGGCCGCGCGGTTTTTCAGCAAGCCCGACCTGAAGCGCATGAAAAACCGGCAAATCGAGTGCATTGAGGCGCTCGACAGCCAGCTCGAGCGGCTTTTTGAAAAGTGCCCGCCGAACACGCACGTCATCGTCACAAGCGACCACGGCGAGCTCTTCGGCGAAGACGGCTACTTCGGGCACGGGCCGATCTTTCATGAAAAGGTCTTCGAGATCCCGTTCGTTGAAGGCCGGGTGCCCCATTAAGCCCCTGTGCGTGCTCGCGACTCCCCGCTCGGGCAGCAGTCTTGTATACGCGGCGCTGGCGTGGCATCTCTTTCGGCGCAGCGGAGTTATCCCGCTCTCCGAAGCTTTCAACGTCTACCAAAACCTTCAAATCGACGGAGAAACTCTGCGGGCCGGCCCCTTCGACTACTCCGCAACGTTCACGCCGGAGCGGGCAGCCGAGATCGAGCGCGAGCGTGTCGATCTCGTAACGCGGGCGCCGGGCGCGTACTTTTTCAAGGTCATGCCGGGCCAGCTTTCCACATTCACGATTAAGACGTGGCTTCTGAGACATTACGAGCCCGTGTTCGTCGAGCGCCGAAACCTGTTCGAGCAATACGTCAGCCTTCTGATTTCGATGACGACCGGTAAGTGGCATGCTCCAGGGCCGATTCGCTTCACGCCGGCGAGCCTGAACGTTTCCCCTTCGCACGCGCGCTGGGTCCGCGTGCGGCTGGAGGAGATGTACACCTCGTACTTGTCGTTCAAGCTTCTGGTGCCCTCTGCGCCCGTGTTGGTCTATGAGGAATTCTCCGACCGCACTGACCCCGCAGAACTTTGCCGGCGCGCCGGCATACCGGAGCCGGCTGATTTCTCCGCGTATCAGAGTCGCTTGTCTCGGAACCCGCCGCTCGAAGAGAAGCTGGCCTGTTTCACCGAGCCCGAGCTGGTCATCGCAGAATACAGGCGCTCGAAATTATCAGAGCTGTTCGGGAGCGCTCCGGCCACGTTCGCGAATCCAGGCCGCGGCGGTGAGGACCAAGAACGTACCGCCGAATAGACCCCACTGGCTCATCGCCGAATAGCGCCCCGTCGTCTCTTGAAATACCGAAAACAAGTCGACGGCAAACGTGTGCAATACGAAAACCAGGAGCGCCCGCCGGCCCCACAAGTCGAGAGGACCGAATCGTGTTCGGACGCTGAGCTTCGACACCAAGAACGCGGTGAGAAGAAACAGACAAAACGCGTTCACGACACGCAACGGGCCCAGCGATGGCTTGCTCCAGTTTTCGGCCCTGAGCCACTCCAGTCCGGTGCCGTCGTACAAACGAACCGCCAGAAGCAACGCGAGCACCGTAATGAGCAAAGTCCACACGAGGGCGGAGGCGCGCGCGCGGGCGAAATGCCCCAGCCGCCTCTCGCGGGCGGCCCAACCGAAGTAGACTCCGAAGACGAACGGCAGCTGCCAAGAAAACGGATTGAAATAACCGAAGAGGAGCTTCTTCTCGAACAGCCAGTTGTGCGGAAAGAACTGCGTCGCTCCCCAAATCGCAAATGAAACGGCCAAAAGAATGAGCGCGCGCCCCGATTTCAAGGCTCGAAACATGAATGGCGTGAGTAGAAAGTAGACGAAGTACAGCGGCAGCAGATCGCGTAGATTGGGCATGTAAAGCAAGAGTGGGCCGAAGACGACCGTGCGGAATATCTCGCCGGACTCGCCGCCCGAGCCGTAGACGCGGGCGGCGTAAGATAACAGGCAGATGAGATGCGCCGTGTAGATGAAAAATGCCCTGCGGATGACCCGGCTTTCGGGTGTACCAAAATACGCGATTGCAACAGTAAATCCCGACAGAAAATAAAATCCTTCTGCCTCAGAAAGAAATAGTTTGTAGATGAAGTTTCTAAATCCGATCACCTCCGGAAACTTCACTCCGAGGTGGCTGTTGACCATGAGCAGAATCAAAAGGCCGCGCAATCCATCAATCCGACTATCGCGCTTTACAGTTGGCTGGTGCCGGTGCATCCTGAAGTCGAATACATCATGAAGTACACACTATTTGTACTCATCACTCTCATGGCCTCGTCGTTCGTCCAGGCCGACGACACGAAGGCTTCCGCAAAACCTGCGGCAGCCGCGAAGAGCACCGTGTGCACGAACGACGCGAAAAAATTCTGCAAAGGCATAAAAGACCCCCTCGAGCTGATCGATTGCCTGCGCGGGCGCGAGAAAGACCTCTCCGCCGCGTGCCTCGCTTCGGTGCTGCCCTGCAAAGCCGACGAAGAGGTTTTGTGCGCCGATGCTACGGGCGATAAGTTCGAGTGCATTCTCATGAACGATACGAAAGTTTCGAAGGCCTGCCAGGACTACCTGGCCCGAAAGTGCTGGCCCGAGCGCAAAGCTTTTTGCGGCGGCACGGCTTCGCGCGGAAAGGCCATGTTCGATTGCTTGCAGAAGAACGAAGCCAAACTGTCGGGCGTTTGCAAGCTGCAACTCAAATACATCCTCAAGAAAACGGCTGAGAAGCCAGCGAAAAGCAAAAAGTAATCGCGCTCACTTCGGGCTCAGGCCGAGTTTTTTGCGCAAGGCGGGCCGGCCGGCGATTTGCTGAACCGTGAGCTCCGCGATTTTCGCGGCACCCGCGGCGGTCGGATGAACGTCATCGATCAAAGTTTCGAGATTCGCAGGAACGCCGGCGGCCGCATCGACGAGAAGCGTGCCGCTCGCGCGAGCGAAATCACGAAGCATCTCGTTATAAGCGTCGACCAGCCGGCGCGCGAAAGCCGGCGATAAATTCCAGCCGCCGGCGCGCACATTTCCGTTTCCGTAACTGAGCCAAAGCTTTTCATCCTCTTGGGGCGGCTGATTCTCTTTGTAAAGCGTCAGGTGCGTGACCACGGCGAGTTCAATGCCGGAATCACGGCACAAAACGGCGGAGCGGTGAAAACTACGCCGCGCACGCGCGAGCCCCCGCGCCAGCAGATCCTCGGGTGGATCCACGAACGGCTGTTCACGCCGTTTCGCCTGAGCCGCCGCCTGAAAGCTCGCCTCGCCGCCGCGCCCGCGCACCAGCGCCAGCAAGCGGCTGCTCCGCAAAAGATCGTTCACTCGGCCCTCGCTGCCGGCGGGTTTCGCGAGGTAGAGGTACGTGGGCTCATAGTCGGGCCGGAGCCACTCGAAGAAGTCGGCGCCATTCAGCTCGACGATGACATCAGGCTCGAGCTCGAGAAAGCGATTCGCGATCTGCGCGAGCGTGATCGCGGAGCCCGTTCCAGGTGAGCCCGCGGCCGCCGCCTCGACACGAACCTTTCCGCCCGAAAGCTCCTGCAGGCGTTTCGCCACGAGCTGGTGAATGGTTTGCTCGTCGCTCAGATATTGCGAGTCGACGACCGACCCGCCGACGAAGAGAACTCTGAAGACTCCCCGCGGCTTCGGCAGAGCCAGCTCCGGACCGCGAAGGCCATGGGAGTTCGTTCGAACGACATGCTCGCCGTGAGCCGACTTGAAGACCCGGCTGCGGCTGGGCCCGCGCACGACATCATAGAAAGGGTGATCGACGAAATCGCCCGGCCTCGGCGACTCGGCAAGACGCAAAGCGAGCTCGGCGATAATGAGCAAAATAATCGCCCC
>DASUEL010000545.1:0-2046 GCA_036275095.1 Bdellovibrionales bacterium | reverse complement strand
GATCGAATCCGCGCCCGGGCGATCGGCTTTGTTCACGACGAACACGTGTGCGATCTCGAGAATTCCAGCCTTCATCGCCTGTATGGAGTCACCGAACTCCGGCACCACGACCACCGCCACGCGATCTGCGACGTTCATGATCTCGAGCTCCGTCTGCCCGACACCCACCGTCTCGACGAGCACGACGTCGAAGTTAAACGCGTCGAACGCGCGCGCCATCAGGTACACCGACGCGCTCAATCCACCGAGGCTTCCACGCGTGCCGACGGAGCGAATGAAAACGCCGTCGTCGGAGAAATGTTTGCTGTAACGAATGCGGTCGCCGAGCACGGCACCGCGGGTGAACGGACTCGACGGGTCGACCGCGAGCACGCCGACGGTTTTTCCTCGCGCGCGAAACGCCGAAATGAGCTGACTGATCAGCGTGGATTTGCCCGCACCCGGCGGACCCGTGATACCGATTCGAAGCGCGAGATGCTCGGGCTCCAGGAGGCGTTTGTGTTTGAGCGCCGATGGCCCGCCAGATTCAAGCTCGGTTAGCAGCCTGGCCAAAGCCTTAAAATCATTTAGGTTTTTTGAATCCAGAAGGGACCCGATTTCGTCACTCAAGCGGAAGTCTCCAGGAAAGTGTAACTCCTTGAAAAGGCTACGCTTTTGCGGCCTGGTTGTCCAGCTGTCTCGGATTTGGTCACCCTCGAATTGGCTCGCTCTGGAGAGTTTTCAAGAACGTAGGGAATTCGAGCATTTAAGCGGGGCACGCACCGGCATGCTTCCTGCCCTAGGGAAAGGCATGGAAAACTCAAGACTCTACGGAGCCCTCGCGATTTTAGTATTCTTCGTGGCCGCCTCGGCCGCTTGGCGCGCCAGCTGGCAATCCGCGAAGACGAACCCGCCGCTCACGATCGAGAAAACTCTCGATGAAGAGTGGTCACCCTCGCGCAATACCGTCAGCGCACCTTTGTTCAAAGCGCCGGCGAAATCGAAAGACAGCGCCCCGAAGTGGGGAAGCTTTCAAGTCGCGGGACTCGCGCCCGCGATTCCGGTCAGCCTCAAGACTCATTTCAACAACGGCGTGAAACCGACGCAGACTCCAAAGCCTTCCACCAACAAAGCCGCCGAGGCGAAAAAGAAAAAAGACGAGAAGAAAAAGCAGGTCGCCAAAAAAGATACGAAACCCGCCACGACCGCCTCAAACGAGAAGAAATCGAAAGCCTCCGACGACAAAGGCATGAAGCCGATCGAAGACAACGGCCCGGTCGGCGGCACGGTCGTCGTCCAAAATCCCGTGACGCCCAAAGAAGAGCCGGTCAAAAAGAAAACCGCCGCGACCCGCACCGCCCAAGAGTGGGAGCTCTACCTGACCGAAAGCGCATCGACCGTCAAAGCCCGAACGACCGAGTTCATCAACGCGTATCAGGGCGGCCAGCTCGCCAACGAAGAAGACGGCAGCCAGACGCCCGCGTGGATCTATCCCCTGATTCAAAAGATGTTCGACGACAACGAAACGCCCGTGCAGGAACAAGGCATTCGCATCGCCGGCGAAGTGCACACCTCCGGCAGCTTCGCGGTGATGGTACAAAATGACGACCGCATCGACCAGTCGCTGCGCACCCGCCTTCGCACCGCGTACATGTCCTACCAAGATATCTCGAAAGTTCGTCACTTGAAGATGGCCATGTTCCACTTCGACTCGCGCGTACAAAACCAGGCGCTCGACAACATCGACGGTTCAGTCACGCGTTACCTGAGCGGCGCGAGCCAGCAGCAGGCTCCGGTCAATCAACGTCCGCCGGCGGCAAGCCAGGACCCGCGTGAGCTGTTCTCGACGTTCTTGCCCGAGCTCGATACGCTCACCCAGAGCGATAAGGATCCCGAGGTCGTTTCTAAAGCCGCGTTTGTTTCGAACAAGATCAAGCAGAGCCTCGGCGCCAACGGTCCCGGTCAATTGGCCAACAACAATCCGGCGCAATAATTCACCGCTCGGTTTCCGTCAGGCTCGACGCGAAAGCGCCGGGCCTTTTTGTTGGATTCAAGACTGGACGGATT
>DASUEL010000544.1:0-2127 GCA_036275095.1 Bdellovibrionales bacterium | reverse complement strand
CTTGGCCACGCTACGTCCTTACGCTTCGGTTTCTTTGCGAGGTGTATGTACGTAAGCTCGCAGCTTTTCTTCAATGATGAAAGGGTTCAGGCCGCTGACGATGCCGAGCGCGCCCGTCAGAATCATCTCCTTCGTCTGAGCTTGCATCTTGATCTTGCGTTTGAGTTTGTTGCCGATCGGAAGAAAAATCAAGTTCGCAGCACCCACGCCGTACACAGTCGCGACGAACGCAACGGCGATACCCGCGCCGAGCTTCGAGGTGTCCGAAAGGTTTTCCATGACGTGAATGAGGCCGAGAACCGCGCCGATAATCCCGATCGTCGGCGAGTAACCGCCAGCGTCGGTGTAGAGCTTGGCGCCGGCGCTCAGATGTTCTTCTTCAAGATAAATTTCGTTTTCGAAAATATCGCGTATGGTGTTTGAGTCTACGCCGTCGATCACGAACCTGAAAATCGTCTGCATGTAAGGGTTGGTGAATTGCGAGAGCTTCTTTTCAAGCGAGAGGATCGACTCTTTACGCGCGATTTGGGCCGCATCGAGCAGCTCTTTGATGATGCTCTCGGAGTCGTCGCCCTTCGGGTTCAAGAACGCGAGCTTCAAGAGTTTTAGCCCCGTTTTCACGTCTTCCATCGGCGCTGTCACGAGCACGGCGCCGATTGTTCCACCGAACACGATGAATGCGGCGGTGAGCTGCATGATCGAGCCGACGTGGCCGCCCTCCATCACCTGGCCGAGCAGAATGCCGCCGATACCGACAATCAAACCCAGTATGGTTGTTAGATCCATTTTATGCTTTGTCCTTGATGAGAGATTGTGGATTTATGAACGCATGCCGGAGCTGAACTATTTTTTGAACGATCTCATCGGGCTTTTCGCGGACCATAAGCTGATGACCGTCGGTGAAGGTGATCACCGTATCAGGCCGAATTTCGATCCAGCGAATCAGATCGGGGTTGATGAAGACTTGCTCACGGTTGAGTTTACTGAGCTGAATCATGCTCCTAGTTTCGCACAACCTGTGAATATCTGACAGTTTCTCAAGAGCACGCAGGACTATCGGCCGTCATCTCAGATGGACATTCTCTGTTACGGCGAACTAGAATTTCGGTATGAATGAGCTGGCCCGACTCGACCATGAAGCCTTCGAAGCAATCAACGGCTCTTTGTCGAATTCGTTTTTCGACGCCATCATGCCCACGCTGACCGATCTCCACCGAAGCGAGGTGGCCGTGGGACTTTTTACTTTGATAATGATCGCCTGGATCTACCGGGTTCGTAAAAAGGCCTGGCCCGTCTTGCTCGGTCTTGCGCTGTCGGTTCTTCTCTCTGAAACGATCTCATACCGGCTCGTGAAACATTATGTTTCACGACCAAGGCCGGAGTTCACCGAAGGCGTGAATGTGAATCTGCGCACTCATAGCCATAGCGGGAAGAGCTTTCCGTCGCTGCACGCCTCGAACAACTTCGCAGCCGCGACCTTCTTGTCGACGGCGTACTCACGGGCAGCTCCCGTGTTTTTCTTGATCGCGTTCATCGTCGGAATGAGCCGCGTCTACGTGGGGGTGCATTTTCCCGCCGACGTGATCGGCGGGGCGATTATTGGAATCCTTTGCGGCTTGATCGTGCGCTTCGTGCTGAAGCGATCAAAAGTGACGTAAGTTCATTTCGCGCGAGAAGCTCAGATCGGTCGTGGTCACGCGCAAGCGGCCGCACAAAAAGTGCGAAAGCGCCTTATAGAACGTGACCGCCGTGTGCGGCGACGATTTCAAAAACGTGTTGAGCTTGTCGTAATCGATACGGAAGATCTCGGACTTCTCCATCACCTCGGCCGTAGCGGAGCGTTTTTCGCCGTCAATGAAGGCCATTTCGCCGAAATGGGAGCCGGTGCCGAGGATCGCGACCTCGATCTTGTCGCCCGATGAGCCCTTTTGAAATATGCGCACCGAACCATACTTGATGACGTAGAGCGCTTTCGCAGGCTCGTCTTGTGTAAAGACTTCATCTCCGCGTTGCCAGGTATCGAGTGTCGCGAGCTCCGATATTTTCTTGTGCTCTTCCGCGCTCATTTCTTTGAACAGGTAAATGTTTTTCAGCAGCTCGTGATTCATGATGCGCCTCCGGCTTTGC
>DASUEL010000543.1:0-2367 GCA_036275095.1 Bdellovibrionales bacterium | reverse complement strand
CTTTTGATTCTCTCAATTGATGACTTGCGTTTCGACGCGCTGGGCTCGTCCCCAGATCACTCGCTTTTAAAACGATACGGTGTCACACGTCCGCCGCGGACACCGGCCTTAGACCGTTTCGCCAGGGAGGGTGCCGCGTTTTGGGGGTGCCGGAGCGTCTCGACGCTCACGACGCCCAGCCATGCCTCGATGCTCACCGGGCTATATCCGTTCCGCACCGGCGTAAGAATGTATTTACCCGATAAGCTCCGGCGCGGAGTCAAAACTCTTCCCGATTTTCTGCCCGGCTTCGAGGCGATCAGCTGCGTTGATTTCAAGCCGATGTTCAAGCACACGGGGCTGCTCCGCGGGTTCAGCGAACAAAAAAACGAGCAGGCCTTCGTCAACCGCTTCGCCCGGGCGGCCACCGGCGGCAAACGCATCGTCGCATTCCGGCACCTCGGTGACGTTCACGGTCCGTACGGGCTTCGCAAGAGCGGCCGGTTCGAGCCTGGTGAAATGGCGGAGCGGTACTTCAAAGCGTATCGCCGTCTCGTGGGACCGCTCACGCAAGCGCAGGCTCGCAGGGCCGCGCGCTCTCCAGAGGCATTTCACAAGATATACACCGCGATCGCCAATTCAGCGCGCGCGAAAGGCCGGGTGGGCGCCGAGCTCATGCGGCTCTACCTCGACGGCGTCCGCGAGTTCGACCGCGGCCACTTCAGCGAGCTCATCGACAGCCTCGGCGCGCGCGGCCTCTTAGACGACACGCTCGTCGTCATCACGGCCGACCATGGCGAAGCCCAGTCCCGCCTCAAAGGCTTCGATCACGAATTTTTCGGACACGGAAACGACATCTCCGAGGAGTGCCTGCGGGTGCCCTTGATTTTCTGGGCCCGAAAGCTCAAAGCCGGTCTCAAGCGCCGCGCCTTCGATCAGGCCGTTTCAACCGTCGACATCGTCCCGACCGTGCTCGCGCTTCTGGGCGTGGGCGCCGGAACGGCCGTCTTCGACGGCGTCGACCGCAGCCCGCTCTTCTCCGGTGGAGCCGGCGGCCGTGTTCGCGCGGCACGGACCGAAAGCGACTGCTACGCCGAAATCTGGCGCCACGATCAGAAGTTTTGGAAGAACTGGTCGAGATGTCTCGCATTCATCGCCGACGGCCGGCTGCGCGGCGGGTTTCCCTCGCTGAAATCCGAGCGCCATCTCGAACAACGTGCCGTGCGCTCCGGCCGCTACAAGTTCCTGTGGGACCGCGCGAGCGGCGAGCGCATGTTCGACACCGTCAGCGACCCTTTCGAGACCCGCGACGTGCGCGGACCGGGCCGCCTGCGCGACGAGCTTCGAAAGCGTCTCGAGGCGCTACCGGGAGCCGCCGCCGAGCGGGCGCCGCGCGTGAATCGCTGGAGCCCCTCCGACGCCGAAACACTTTTGAAAGGGCTGCACCTGCTTGGCTACGTCGGCTGAGATCGTCATGATCAGTCCGCCCGCGCGAACGGTGCTCTGGAGCAGCATGCGCGAAATCTTGCCGGCCATCGAGAGTGCCTGGCGGCCGTTCAATCCGAAGGTGGTTTACCCGGCCTCGGCCGCGGCGTTTTTCGAGGCGCTCCCCGCGCTGCTCACGGCAAAACGAATCGTCGTTACGTTCTTAAACGCCCACAGCGTCACCGCCATGAGAGTCTTGCGCCAGGAGTACGGCTCCCGCGTACCGTTCGTGATCTATCTTCACGGCGACGGCACCAACGGCGCGCAGGCCCTTACCGAGCTGAACGGCCTTCTGACCAAGCAAGATCAATTCATCTCGTCATGCTCCGCCGACGCCCGGGCCCTTCGCCTCTGTCTTCACGGCGCCAAGGTACACGTGATACCGTTTCCGCTCGGCGCGAAGGCGCGGAAACCGCGCGTGGTCGCGAACCCTCCGCTCGTTTATGTCGGGCGCGTCTCCGAACAAAAAAATTTGCATACGTTGATCTGGTCCCTCTGGGTGCTGAAAGCGGTTTTCAAAAGACCGATGCGCCTTTCGATCTACGGCCGCGAAGACGGCTACGGAAGCCCGAACATGAATCTCCATACGCCCAACCTCGGGCGACGCCTGAAAGCGCTCGCCAAGCGCCTAGGCGTCGAGGCCCTCATCGAATGGAGGGGCCACTGCGAGTCGGCAACGCTCGAGCGCGAAGTTTATTCGAAACATCATGTTTTCGTTTCGGCCAGCCTTCATGCCGACGAGAATTTCGGACTGGCCGCCTTTCGCTCACTTTGCAGCGGAAATCCCGCGGCGCTCACTCGCTGGGGCGCTCACACTGATCTTTACCGAAAGTTCCGCGGCCGCGTTCGTCTCGCCCGGGTGTACCGCGGCTCTCACGGTCCCTTTGTTTCGCCGCTCGAGCT
>DASUEL010000542.1:0-4369 GCA_036275095.1 Bdellovibrionales bacterium | reverse complement strand
GTACTCCCGTAAGGTCGTGAGAGCCTCATTGAGCGCGGCGTGAACTTGGAAATCCGTTTTCGTTTTGAGCTTCGCGGCGGGCCTCAAAAGCCGCCAAAGCACGGCGTGATTCTGCTCGTGATAAATGTTTGTCACGTATTTCGAGAGACTTCGCAGCGCTTTGTCGGTTTGAATCGCGCGGCCCCGCCCCGCACTGGCGAAAATGAGCTCGCTTTTGACCGGCGAATAGGGAATGACCCGCGACCAGGGCTCGAAGTCGTGAAAGCCCCGAAGCGCCGAGCGAAACTCGGCGCGCGCCCTGACCCCGAGACGAAGCGCGAGCCTTCGCGTGCGCACGTACGCCGGAGAATGATGCAAGAGCAGCCGGTCGAGCGGCTGCTCGGAAAGCTCGGCGGGGTGAGACGCCAGCGCCTCCGAAGCTTCGAGCGCGGCGCGCACGCGCGCCACGCAAAGGCGTGCGCGCAATAGGTTGGGTGAAACCTCGCGGCTCGAGGCGATTCGAAAGGCCTCCGTCTGCACGTTTCTCAAAAGCTCACTGAGCGGTTGCATGCCCACTCCGATTCGGAACGCCGTAGATGGCGACGGCGCGAAGCTTGAACCTCACGCGGCCTCGAACCGCATGACGGCCGAACAACTCGCGCAAGGTCACGACGGCTGCGGCAAGCTCGGGCGACCCCGGGGCCGGCGCGTACGACGCCGCAAGAAACCGGCCGAGCAGCTCGTCCCACGTCAAACGAGTCTCGACGTCTCCGAGCGACTTTGAATGAAACACGTCTCCGCCGAAGAGTTTAACGGCCTGGCGGTGCCGCCGGCGTTTTTCGGCGGGGGAGTCGATTTCGAACTTGAAAGATTTTTTGAGAAAGGCCCGGTACGCCCGCATAAAGCCGCTGAGGCGCGCAGGCCAGACGAGGTCGAAGAACACGAGCCGTCCGCCGTCTTTCAAGACCCGGGCGAGCTCCCCGGGCGCTCTCTCCGCGTCGAATGACAAATACGCCTGACACGCGATCACGAAATCGGCCCAGCTGTCACCGAGCGGAATTCGCTCCGCCGAGCCCGCGTGGATGCCGGTCATTCCGCTCAGGCGGCGCATGCCCGCTTCGGGCTCGACACCGATTGCATTCGCTCCAAACGCGCGCAAGCGGCGAAGCAGCCGGCCCGTTCCGCACCCGACGTCCACGACGCGCGACCGCCGCGCAAGCCGAAGCTCGCGTTTGAGAAACGACATCACCAGCTCCGGGGGCTCGCCGCGATAAGTGCTATAGGAGATGAGCTGAAGCCTAGACGCGCTCATGCAACCTCAGAAGAGCTTTTCGAATCAAGTGTTCGGCGGAAACCCCGGCTCGCGGCTCCAGAGCCTTCGGCGCTCGCTCGTCTCTAAGCGCGCGCAAGATCGCTCGGGCGGCGGCGGCCGGATCGTCAGCGTCGCACTTGTAATGGCTTGACGATTTCAAGCCCCATGCGGCGGCATAAAACTCGCGCCCCAGCACCAAGCGCGCGCCACGGACAGCGGCCGCGCTGGCGATCGGCCCAGGGTGGCCCCTAACATTGAGATGAACATACAGTGAGCGCGGCCCCAGCGTGCGGCGGAGCGCACGCTCGTCTCGCGCGATCGAAATTGCGAGCCCTTCTTGCCGCAAGAGCTCGCTGGCAATCGCGACGTGATATGACGGCCGGAGCACTGCGATCTTGCGCGTGCCGAGCTCGTTAAAGAGCGTACGCACGGCCTGCAATGCGACCAGCGGCCGGTCGTCGAGGCCGGCAGAGCCAGACAATACGATCGTATTCGCCGCCGCCGGAGCGCCTCCCGGGGAGGGGCTCAACAAAGACGCCTGCGGAACGAACACATGGCGCGTTCCGAGCGACGAGGCATCGTCTTGATTCGGCGATAGAAAAGCCCGGCAACGCGAACGAAGCCGTGCGCCCGCGCCTTTCGCCGAAGCGGCCGCTCCGCCGTGGATGTCGAACACCGCCCATGCGGGCCTGGAGGTTTCGCGCGCGCGCTCCCAGACTTCGAACGCGGGTACGGCGGCATTCTCGAAGTCGACGGCGAATACGCAATCAGGACGGTGCTTTTGAAAAGAAGAGGCCAGCTTTTCGACGCGCAAGTCGGGCCGCACCGGAACTTCGAGCCACTCGAACGTGCCGGAGATTTCACGCGAAACTGACTTAATGAGGCGCAGCCAATGCCGATTGAGTGAATCCCCGGCGGCCCCGATTATCAAGGTTTTCAAGGCTTCAAGACCCTCAAGCGAGTCTATTTACCGCTTGCGTATTTGGCAACAGCCAATATGATTTCGTAATGCCCGGTGCGATCCTCGGCCTGTCGGCGTACTCCCACGATTCCGCCTGCTGCATTCTTCGAGACGGCCAGCTGTTGGCCGCCGCTGAAGAGGAGCGATTCAGCCGAGTCAAACACGACTCGGCGCTGCCGGTGCGCGCGCTGCGGGCCTGTTTGCGCGAGGCCCGTCTTTCACTCGCCGATATTGCGCACGTCGCATTTTTTGAGAATCCCGAAAACAGACCGGCCGCCGCGGCTGCTCGAAAGACTTGCGACGATATCGCGTTTGCCGTGCGCGAACAGCTCGGGCTAAATCTGCCGATTCGTTTTTACGAACATCACCTCTCGCACGCGGCCGCGGCCTTTTATTATTCGGGCGCGCGTGATGGCGCGTTTTTCACCGCCGACGCTCTCGGAGAATCGACCACCGCGCTATTCGGCGAAATCGGCTCGAGCGGAATACGCACGTTCGAGCGGGTGCTGCACCCGCATTCACTCGGCGTCTTCTACAGCGCCGTCACCTGGTTTTTAGGTTTCGAGCCGAATCACGATGAATACAAGGTCATGGGCCTTGCCCCGTACGGGCGCCCGGCCTATGCGGACAAGCTGAAGATGCTCTTGGCCGACGGACCCGGCGCTCAATTTCGCCTGAACGCCGAGTATTTCGATTTCCAAAATGGGCCCGAGGTTTTCGGGAGACTCTGGGCCCCGCTTTTGGGCTTCGGGCCCCGCGCGCGCGGCGAAGCCATCAAGCCCCATCATCACGATCTCGCGAGCAGTGCCCAAAGGCTTTTGGAGGAGCTCATCGTCGGAAAAGCCGCGTATCTGAAATCGCGGAGCCGCTCGCGGCAGCTGTGTCTCTCCGGCGGCGTCTTTCTCAACTGTGTCGCGAATGCGCGCGTGCGCGCGGCCCGATTGTTCGACTCCGTTCATGTTGCGCCCGCGGCTCACGACGGCGGCGGCGCAATCGGCGCGGCCGTGCTGGCCCACTTCGACCTTTTCGGCGCATGGCCCGTTTCAACTGGGACGCCGCGCGCGAGACTCGGCCCAAGCTATGACAACGAAGCCGTGCGTGAGCTGCTCGAGTCGGCCGGCGTACCCTATGAAGACTTCTCGCGAGACACCGGCGCGTTGCTCGAAAAAACGGCGCGCGCGCTGGCGGCCGGCCAAATTGTGGGCTGGCACCAAGGAGCCATGGAGCTCGGCGCGCGCGCGCTGGGCGGGCGCTCGATACTCGCCGACCCCCGCCCGGCGAGCATGAAAGACAAGATCAATGCGCTCGTAAAAAAGCGCGAGGCGTTCAGGCCGTTCGCACCCGTCACGCTCGAAGACGAGGTCCCGGGATATTTCGAGGCCGAGGGCGCGTATCCGCACATGACCGAAACCGTTCAGGTCCGGCCCGGCGCGGGTCTGGAGGCGGTGACCCACGTCGATGGCTCCGCGCGCCTGCAAACCGTCACGCCCGCAAGCGAGCCGCGGCTAGCCGACTTGCTTGGCCGGTTCGAGAATCTGACGGGCGTGCCCGTGCTGCTGAATACGTCCTTCAATGTCGCCGGCGAGCCCATCGTCGAAAATCCAGAGCAGGCCTTGTTCGGGTTCATCAAGGCCGGGTTGGATGTCCTGGTGATCGGCGACTTTCTCGTCGAGCGGAGCGCGCTCCCGCCTGATTTGGTGAGACAAATCGAACCGCTCGAAACACCCGGGCGCCTCACAAAACCCAGCCAAACGGTGTACGCGATTTTATGAGCGCAATCGGTATTTGGACGAAATCTGAAGTGTCTGGTGAGCTCAAGCGCGATCACGCGCGCAAGATGGACTGGCCGTATTGGGCCGACGTCGCGCGAATCCCGCGCAAAGCCGGCCGCAAGCGAATCGCATTCGTCGGAGAGTCCGCGGCCCGCGGCTATTTTTTCGATCCAGAATACACGCCCGCGGCCGCTCTCGAAGAGCTGACGGGCTATGAGGTCCTCGATCTCGCACGAACCGACCTGCGATTGAGCGCGTTCGAAGAGCTGCTTTCGAAGCTCCCGGCCCTCGAGCCCGACGCGATCGTTTTATATGCCGGCAACAACTGGCAGCTCTCAATGAGCG
>DASUEL010000541.1:0-8471 GCA_036275095.1 Bdellovibrionales bacterium | reverse complement strand
ATTTGAGCACGAGCTCTCTCGCCAGCAACGACGCGTGATCGGCTCCGGCAGGAAGAGGCAGCTCGGTGACGGCGCCTTTCAAGAGCTGGCGCAGTTCGTGGGCGCGCTCGAGGAGTGTGTGACAGCCGATGGCTCGAAGTGAGACGGCGGTCAAAACCCCGCCTTCGACGGTATAATCGAGCATGAGGCTGTCGCGGCCCTTCAGGCCTACTTGAATCACCATAGTTCTATATCGGAGTCCGCGGACTCCGCCTTAAGCCGGGCCTTTTTTCTTGCCGGTCATATCGGGCTTGATCACTTCGGGGAACTTTCCGTCTTTTAAATAGCTTTCCAGCATGGGCGCAAGTTTGCGCCGGCAGGAGCCGCCGCAGGGGCCGATGCCGGCCGAGGTGCGGTCGAAAATCTTGTTGAGCGTGTCGGCACCTTCGCGGATGGCCTTTTCAATGACGTCACGGGGGACGCTATTGCAGAAGCAAATGATCTCGCTTTTTTTGTTCGGCCGGTTCATACGGCTCCCGCTTTACGAGGCCGCTTTGAGACGGTGTGAGAGGAGGTTGATCGTTTGATTTTTAAGTTCCTCGTAATCGCCCTTCAAGTATGCGCCCGCTGAAAACAGATGTCCACCGCCGCCGAGGGATTCCGCCACGCCGTGCACTTCGATTTTGCCTTTGCTGCGGATGCTCAGCTTGAATTGGCGCGGACCGTCTTCGCGGAACACAACGGCTGCTTCAATCGTTTCGATATTCAAGATCATGTCGACGATATCGCGGGTCTCATCGATCTCGAGCCCGTGCGCCATGAGGTCTTTCAAGCTCACTTTCAAAAACGCGATCTTGTGATTGTCGTGATATTCGATGGAGCCCAGCGCCTTCGACATGAACGCGGTCTTATGAACCGTTTGATTGCCGAACAAATGCCGGTGAATCTGTTCGGTGTTGATCCTGTGCTTGAGCAGCTCCGCGGCGATCGCGTGGCTCGCGGAGCTGTTCCGAATGTAGCGGAACAGATGAGTGTCGAACGCGATGCTGGTGTAGAGTGCCTGCGCGATATCATTGTTGAGCTCGACGTTGAGCTTCTTGATGATGTTGTAAACGATCTCTCCCGTGCTGGCTGCCGACGGCTCGATGATCGAGCCCGGCGTGGGCTCGGGTCCCTGCGAGAGAATCGGGTGGTGGTCGACGAATACGATCTCTTTGGCGTAGCGCTTGAGCTCCTGATAAAGCGGCCCCAGAAGTCTTCGATCGTTGGTGTCGAAAATGAGCGCCAAATCGACCGGAGTGATGGGGTCGAACGCGCCTTCGAAGAACTGAATGTCATCGAAGCCGGCCAAAAAGGAATACTTCTTTGGAGTCTTATCGACGTTGAGAAGGCGCGCCTCTTTCTTGGTCTTGCGGAGCGCGTGATAGAGGGCGAGCTGGGCACCGAGTCCATCACCATCACAGTGCCGGTGTGTACTCAATATCAGATGGCGGGCCCGGCGGATCTTCTCAATAACCGAGTCGAGGTTCATCGTGGTTTCTCCGAACTACTTTTCGGCTGCCCAGCGCGGCCGGATAAGGCTTGATTTTGGGTGCATTTCTGGACGATCGGCGGGCAGTATTTTCAGGCTGGCGGGCACGTTGACCGCCTTAAATCAGGGGCTTATCCCGGCTCTGGCGCCGGGCACTGCCGCTTGGCTTTAACTATTGAAAAATCCTGAATTTTTGAGGTATAACACTGGGCTCGATTTTGAACTCCTTTGGAGAAATATATGTCAGATAAATTGCCGATTACCCTCCGCGGTAAACAAAAGCTCGAAGCCGAGCTCAAGAACCTGCTCCAGGTTGAGCGTCCTGCGGTCATCAAAGCCATCGAACACGCACGCTCACAGGGCGACCTCAGCGAGAACGCCGACTACGACGCCGCCAAAGAACGGCAGGGCTGGATCGAAGCGCGCATCGGCGAGATCGGTCATCAGCTTGCCGGCGTCGAGGTTGTCGATACGTCCCAGCTCAAGGGCGATAAAATCGTATTCGGAGCCTCCGTCGAGCTCGAAGATGCCGAAACCGGTAAGACGGTGAAGTACCAGATCGTCGGAGTCGACGAAGCCGACGTCAAAGAGGGTAAGATTTCGATCGTTTCTCCGATGGCCCGCGCTCTGATCGGCAAGAAGAAGGGCGACACCGTCGAGGTCAAAACCCCGAGTGCCGACAAAGAATACGAAGTTCTGCGCGTGTACTTCGAGTGAGGACAGGCCACGCGTCTCGCGCGAGTCCGACCAAGCCGAATCAAGAAGAAATCAAGAGTGACGTATCAAACAAAAACGGAGAGCCGGTGCTCTCCGTTTTTTATTCCGCAAGGAGCCGCGTGAGCCGCGTGCGCCGCGTGCGCTCTGGCTCACGCGTTGAGCGTGCGGCCATGTACGCTCAGCGCCGCCTCTTTGATCGACTCTGAAATGGTCGGATGCCCGTGCATCGTGAGGGCGATATCCTCGGCGGTCGCATTGAACTCCATGCCCAAGCAAAACTCGTGGATCATTTCGGAGGCATTCGGCGCCAAAATGTGCGCGCCCAAGATTTCGTCGGTATCGGCGTTCGTGAGAATCTTCACGAAGCCGTCGGTTTCGCCGATCGAGATGGCGCGTCCGTTGGCGCGCAGGTTGAACTGGCCCTTCTTGTAGGAAACGCCGGCCTTACGCAGCTCTTGCTCGGTTTGACCGACACTCGCCACTTCGGGGTGCGTATAGAGAATGCCGGGCACGAGCCGGTAGTTCACTTTGGGCTTTTCGCCCGCAAGAAGCTCGGCGCACGCGACGCCTTCTTCTTCGGCCTTATGCGCGAGCATCAGGCCGCCGATGACGTCGCCGATGGCATAGACGCCCGGGACCGACGTGCGAAAGTTTTGGTCGACCGTCAGAAAGCCCTTTGCGTCGGGCTTCAGGCCGATGTTCTCAAGGCCCAGCTTTTCGGTGAACGGTTTGCGGCCGACGCTGACGAGTACGCGGTCGGCTTCGATCGTTTCGGTTTTGTCGCCGGATTTCACCGTCACTTCGGCGCGATCGCCTTTGACTTTGACAGCCTGAACCGCGGTCTTGAGCTTGAACTCGAGACCTTGCGCCTGAAGCACGCGTGAAAGACCCGATATCAGCGACTCGTCCATCATCGGAATGATTTTGTCTTGAAACTCGACCACGGTGACGTGCGAGCCGAGACGCGACCAAACCGAGCCGAGCTCCAGTCCGATGTAGCCGCCGCCGATCACGACGAGCGAGCCAGGAACCTTGTCGAACTCGAGCGCGCCCGTCGAGGACACGACGACTTTCTCGTCGATCGTCACGCCCGGAATCGAAGATGGAACGCTGCCGGTCGCGATGATGGCATGCTTGGCGCCCACCACGGTTTCGGTTCCGTCTGCGGCGCGCACGGCGATCTCGCCGGGCTTTTTGAAGGAGCCGTGACCCTTGAGCCAGGTGATTTTGTGCTTCTTGAAAAGGCCCGCGACGCCGCCGGTGAGCTGTTGAACCACTTTCGCTTTACGCTCGACCATTTTCTTGACGTCGACTTGCACGCGGCCCGTGATGATGCCGTGAGGAGCCAACTCCTGGTTTGCTTTATGAAAGAGATGGCTGGATTCCAGCATGGCTTTGCTCGGAATGCAGCCCACGTTCAAGCAAGTTCCGCCGAGCGTGGCGTCTTTCTCGACGACCGCCGTTTTGAAGCCTAACTGCGCGGCGCGAATGGCACCGATATAACCGCCCGGGCCCGAGCCGATGACGACAACATCAAACTGTTCCATTAAACTACCCAACCTGATCTTTGGTGACGGTTTCGAGATACTCTTTCACTTTCACGAGGAAGGTGACCGAGTCGCGGCCGTCAATGAGGCGATGATCGTAGCTCATCGCGAGATACATCATGGGACGCACTTCGACGCTATATTTTCCGCCGCCGGCGTCGATGGCCACCGGACGATGCTCGGTCTTGTGCATGCCGAGAATCGCGCTTTGCGGAGGATTCAAAATCGGAGTCGAAAGCAGTGAGCCGAATACGCCGCCGTTTGTGATCGTGAACGTTCCACCCATCATCTCTTCGATGCCGAGGCGGCCCGTGCGCGCGCGCTCGGCGAGATCGAGAATGCCCTTTTCGATTTGGGCGTAATTCATCGTATCGGCGTAACGCAGAACCGGCACTACGAGGCCGCGGTCGGTGCTCACCGCGATTCCGGCGTGAACGTGTTTGTTGTAAAGCACGTCGTGGCCGTCAATGAACGCGTTCACGACCGGCACTTGCGAGGCCGCGTAGCAAACCGCCTTCGTGAAAAACGACATGAACCCGAGCTTTACGCCGTGTTTGGCCGTGAATTGGTCCTGCACGGATTTGCGGATGCTGAGAATGTTCGTCATGTCGATTTCGTTGAACGTCGTGAGCGTCGCGGTCGACTGTTGCGAGTGCAAAAGACGCTCGGCGATCTTTCGGCGGATGGTGCTCATCGGCTTGCGCTCTTGCTCGCCGGGGCGCGGATCGAGTGAAGTCTGGCCCGGCGCGGGCGCCGAAGAGGGGGGCGCCATCTTGCCTTCGCGAACGGCCTTGCGGGCCGCGGGGCCGAGGCCTCGAAGCTCGACGGTCTCCATTCCGCCACTGGCGGCAGGAGTCGAAGTTTGCGTGATCGGCGCCGACGCTTGGGGGGCCGGTGCCGTCGACGAGGCCACCGCGGTCGGCGCCGGCTCGCTGTCGCTCTTCATGTAAGAGGGCGGAGGCGTTGCGCGCGGGCCGCTTGCCGGCTTCGCGCCCGGCGGCGGTTTCGTGGGTGCGGCGGGGGCGGCCGCCGATTTGTCGGCGGCGGTGTCGACCGAGCCGACGATGGCGCCGATGGCAACCGTTTGGCCTTGATTCGCGGTGATGGTGAGCTTGCCCGATGCCGGCGCACTTACTTCCATCGTGGCTTTTTCAGTTTCGATTTCGAGAACGACGGCGTCTTTTTCGACCCAGTCGCCGCTTTTGAAATTCCAGCGTCCGATCGTGGCTTCGTTGATCGACTCACCAACCGTAGGAATTTTGATTTCGACTGTTGCCATGGGTCCTCCAGGAATGCCAAACGGCTCCTAGAGGTTAACCCCGAATGCGGCTTGAATCAAAGAGTCTTGCTCTTTGGCGTGAGTTTTTAGAGAGCCGGTCGCGACACTCGAAGAGGGGCGACGGCCCGCGTATCGAAGGTTCAAGCCGAGCTCATACGTACTCGTGAAAATGTAGGTCCACGCGCCCATATTTTGCGGCTCTTCTTGGGCCCAAACCCAGTCGTGCGCGCGCTTAAAACGCGCTTTCAAGTCGGCGAGCTGCGGGCGATCGAGCGGGTAGAGCTGCTCGACGCGAACGAACGCGGTTTCATGCTCGAAGCCGCGCTCCCGCGCGTACTTCACCAGATCCCAGTAGACTTTTCCGGTGCACAAGATGACGCGGGTGGCTCTGTCGGGCTCAGCGCCGGTGATCATGAGGTTCTGGAAATGACCGTTGGTGAACTCGTCGACGTGCGAGACCACTTCGGGCATGCGAAGAGGGCTCTTCGGTGACATCACGACGAGCGGTTTTCTGAAATTACGCACGACCTGGCGGCGGAGCAGGTGAGCGTACTGAGCAGGCGTCGTCGGATACGCGACCTGCATGTTGCCCTCGGCGCAGAGCTGGAGGAAACGTTCCAAGCGCGCGCTCGAATGCTCGGGGCCCTGGCCCTCGTATCCATGCGGCAACAGAAGCACGAGGCCGCTCAAGCGGTGCCACTTCATTTCGCTCGACGAAATGAACTGGTCGATCATGACCTGCGCGCCGTTGGCGAAGTCGCCGAACTGCGCCTCCCAAAGTACGAGCGTCTTTGGCTCGGCCAGGCTGTAACCGAAGTCGAAGCCCATGACGCCGAACTCACTCAAGGGGCTATTGAGCACGACGAAGTAGGAGTCTTTCTGTTCGAGGGTGCGGAGCGGAAAATGTGTTTTTTCGGTCACATGATCCGTGAGCTTCGCGTGACGGTGCGAGAAGGTTCCGCGCTGGGCGTCTTGGCCGCTCAGGCGGACCGAATATCCCTCGAGCAGCAGCGAACCGAAAGCCAGCTGTTCGCCGACGGCCCAGTCGACTTTGCGATCGCGCTGAATATTTTGCCAGCGAGTCTCGAACATCTTCGCGAGTTTCGGCAGCGGCTGAAAACCTTCGGGCCATTTGTGAATCGTCGTCAGAACCTTTTCGAGGTGATCTTTGGAGATCGGAGCCTTGAACTGATCGAGCATCTGCTCTTCGGTCGGAGCGGTGAGGCCCGACCAGGCGCCGCGGAGATAGTCGACCGCGAACGATTTCGGAGCTTTGCGCACGACTTGCAGGCGCTCGTCCATCTGGCTCAAGAACGTCTGCGTGACTTTTTGCGCGCCGGCCTCGTCGAGAATGCCGGTTGCGGCGAGTTGGTCTTGATACACTTGCCGCGCGTTTTTGATTCCGCCGATTTTTTCGTACATCGCGGGTTGCGTGAATCGGGGCTCGTCGCCTTCGTTGTGGCCGTACTTGCGATAGCAGTATATGTCGACGAATACGTCGCGATTGTATTTCATGCGGAAGCGGGAGGCGAGGTCGATGGCGCGCACGACGGCTTCGGGGTCATTGCCGTTCACATGAAAAATCGGGGCATCGATAGCCTTGCCCCAGTCGGTGCTGTAGAGGCCAGAGCGCGCCTCGTCGGGGCCGGTCGTGAAACCCACCTGATTGTTGATGACGATGTGAACCGTTCCACCCGTGCAGTAACCGGGGATGTTTGAGAAATTCAAAGTCTCGGCGACGACGCCTTGGCCGATGAGAGCCGCGTCACCGTGAATGAGAATCGGCACGATCGAGTTGCGGTCGCTGCCGTACTTGCGATCTTGTTTCGCGCGCGTGATGCCTTCGACGACCGGGTTGACGGCTTCAAGATGGCTAGGATTGAACGCGAGGGTGAGATGCAAGGGCATGCCGTCGACGGTGACGTCGCTCGAATGGCCGAGGTGATATTTCACGTCGCCGCCGCCGCTGCGGCCGTTGGTCGGATAGTAGCCTTCGAACTCGGTGAAGATCGCGTCGAGCGATTTGCCGAGAACGTTACAGAGCACGTTGAGACGGCCCCGGTGGGCCATGCCGATCACGATCTCTTTGGCGCCATGAGCGGCGAGTACACGCAGACTGCGTTGCATGGCCGGAATCAGGCTTTCTCCGCCTTCGAGTGAAAATCGCTTCTGGCCGGTGTAGTTCTTGTGTAGAAACGCTTCGAAGTAATCGGCCTGCACGAGGTGCTGAAAGATTTGTTTTTGTTCATCGGCCGTAAACTTGACCTGGTTTTGCGATTTCTCGAGCTGCTCGGCAAGCCAGCTGCGCGACTCGAAATCGCTCAGGTGCATGAACTCGACGCCCGTGGTGTTGCAGTAGACGCGCTTGAGATGGTCGACCATCTGCGCGAGTGTGCTGGGCGGAAGACCGAGGAAGTGGGCGGCTTGAAAACGTTGGCCTTGATCGACGCGCTCGAGCCCGTAGCGTGAAAGCTCGAGTGAAGGCGCGCCGGTGGTGCGCGGGCGTTTGAGCGGATCGAGATCGGCCACCAAATGGCCGCGCAGCCGGTAGGCATCGATGAGCTGCAGGACCCGCAGCTCGTGCGCCATGATCGAGGCTTCTTCGTTGACGGCCTGACGGGTGGCCGCGTGCGTTTGTGCTTGGCCGTTCAGGGCCTGCGCGCCGGCATGGCCGTTCGTGCCGGCGTGACCGTTGGCGCCGTTCTTCGATTCAACCTGTGTATCAGCCGAAGATGCCGCTTCACCGAGCCCGAGCTCCATGCCGTCAAAAAAGAAACGCCAGGACGCGGGAAGACTCTGCGGATCCCGTTCATAAAGATCACGTAAGTACTCGAGATAATCCGGAGAAATTTGCGACAAATAGCTCATGACTGCCTAGTTGTTTTCGGCCATCTTTCTACCTTTATAGATGGCACTTAGGCTAGTTTTATTGCTCGGCAACCAAATCTAAATTCCGGTGAATTCTTGCTTTTTCGGCGAGCTTCTTCTCCCACGAAGACAACGCATCTTGTGCGCGGCTTCGCGAAATTTGTTCGGCCGCCTCATCCGGCTTTGCCTGACCCTTGTCTTCGGTCACGTTTTTGAAACGGATGACGTAGCCTTTGGGACCGTTGCGGAAGAGCTGCGTGGGGTAGGGCTGGTCCTTGGAAAGCGCGAACGCCGCGGCCGTTAGACCTTCGACGTTTCCGATTTTCGGGATCATTTGTGAGCCCGCGTCAAAGCTGCCGGTGGATTCCCACTTGAGGCCCGCCTCATTGACGAGTGTGTTGATCTTAGCCGCCTTCTCGGGGCCCGCCGGCATGGCCAAGGCCTTCTCGGCCTCGGTCAGCCACTGGGTTCCGCGTTCGCGGGCGACGATCTTGCGTGCGATGTCCCGCCGCGCCTGTTCGAGGCTGGTGGAGGCGGCGCCCTTCTTGTC
>DASUEL010000540.1:0-5271 GCA_036275095.1 Bdellovibrionales bacterium | reverse complement strand
TAGAGGCGAACCTCGATGGGCTACTTTCATGTATTTGCCCGCGGCTATTTTTAGAAAGAGGTCGACGGGGAGCCGTTCGCAGGCCCGAATGACCTGGCTGTCCACTTGTTGATACAGCGGATCGATCGAAATTTCGGGATTGTTCGCCGCGAGGACGGTTTCGAGCTCTAAAATGAGGTCCCTGCGGTCGAAGGGCTTGGGAAGAAACGAAACGGCACCGGACTCGTAAACGTCCGAAGGAGCCAGAAAGTCGCCGAAGCCAGTCATGAGAATAAACGGCGTTCGCAAGTGCTGCTTGACGTAACAAAGCAGATCCAAACCCCCGAAGCCGGGCATGCGCCAGTCGCTCAAAACCAAATCGAAACCGTAGAGCTCGAGAAGTCTTCGTGCCGTCAGGCCGTTGTCGGTCGTTTCAACTTCGTAACCCGCGTCCACCAGGCACTCGGCGAGCACGTCACGGAACTCGACGTCGTCTTCGACGATTAAAATGCGTTTCATATTGAGGCCTCCCTTCCGTCAGAATACGGTTCGGAGCCCTGTGTTTCGGTTCGATTAAGCTTGATTGAGTTTTCTATTAAACTTTATCTGATTTGATTTGGTTGCGGCGTCTCTCTATGAGATCGCGGATTTCAAGCAACTTAGCCAGGAGTTTCTTGGCTTGAGCCGCGTCCGCCGCCGCAAGCGACTCGGCAAGGGAGTCGGCGATGAAGAGAGCGGTCGCGACTGGGGTGGAGACGTCGTGCAGAAACTCGCGCTCTGATTTCATGGCTCCTCCGTCAGGTATTGATTAGATATACAGTATTTTATTAATTCGCCTGTCTCACGACAAGGCACGATTTTATTAAAAATCCGTTAATTCAAAAGTGCAGTCTGTAAGACTTCGATTAGCATTCCGATAAAATATTGCAGCGTAATAATAAATTGAACCCGGGCGAGGTTTCGAATGGAAGATATGAGACTGCTGGTCGTTGAAGACGACAAGGATCTACGGGACGAGATCAGTTCTTGTCTGACTCGAGACGGGTACAATGTAACCTCGTGCGGGACGGCCGGCGAGGCTCTCAACCTGGCGAAGGGGATGGCCCCGGCTCTCGTGCTCCTCGACATCGGTCTGCCCGACCGAAGCGGTTTTGATGTTTGCCGGTCTCTGCGGCGGGAGCCCGCGATGGGTGCCGTGCCGATCGTGATGCTTTCAGGCCACAATTCCGAGGCGGAGATCGTCTTAGGCCTCGAAACCGGCGCCGATGACTACATCGTGAAACCCTGCACGTCGTCACTTCTGCTCGCCCGCTTACGCGCGGTTCTGCGGCGTCGCCCCAAGGCTGAGGGAGAAGCAGCCGCGGAACGAAAGTTGAGCGTCCACGGCCTGGAAATCGACGAGAAGAGGCATCGAGTGGTTCTTAACGGAGCCGAATTGAAACTCACGCCAAGCGAGTTCAAGATCCTGCATTTTCTGGCAATGCGCCCGGGCTGGGTCTTCACGCGCAGTCAAATCGTTCAGGCCGTGAAGGAACAGGATTTCGCCATCAGTGAACGCTCGGTGGACGTCCAAATGTTCAGCCTGCGCAAACGGCTGGGCGAGCTGCAAACAATAATCGAAACCGTTCGCGGCGTGGGCTACCGCCTCAAAGACGTCTGATTTGCTTTCTTAGGTATTGAATCTGAAGAGCATGATATCGCCATCTTTTACGACGTACTCTTTGCCTTCCGAGCGGTACTTGCCCGCTTCTTTCACGGCGGGCTCGGTGCCGTACTTCATCAGATCGTCATACGCATAGGTTTCGGCGCGAATGAAGCCGCGCTCGAAGTCGGAGTGAATGCGTCCCGCGGCTTGCGGCGCCTTGTCGCCTTGGTGAACCGTCCAGGCCCGCGCTTCTTTAGGGCCGGCGGTGAAGAAGGTCACGAGGCCCAGGAGCTCATAGGCGGAGCGGATCAAGCGGTTCAGGCCTGGCTCTGAGGCGTTCATCGACGAAAGAAAATCGGCCTGCTCCTCTTTGGGGAGCTGCGCGACTTCGGCCTCGAGCGCGCTCGAAATCAGGATCGCGCGATGGCCCTCTTCTTGGGCCCGATCGAATACTTTTTTCGAGTACGCATTTCCGCCGGCCGCGAAATCGTCTTCGCTCACATTGCACACATAAAGAATCGGCTTGTAGGTAAGGAGGTGCAGGTCGCGCAGAATCGGGCCTTCTTTTTCAGCGTCAATCGTGAGCGAGCGCACCGGCTTTCCGGCTTGGAGATGATCGACGACCTTTTTGAGCAGGTTCGCCTCCGTCTTGAGCGCGACATCACTCGAGTTCTGCGCCGTCTTGCCGATCTTGGCGTATTTCTTCTCGGCGCTATCGAGATCTGCAAGCATCAGCTCGGTGTTGATGACGTCGATGTCGCGCAACGGATCGATGCTGCCTGAAACGTGAACGATGTTCGGGTTCTCAAAACAGCGCACCACATGCACGATCGCATCCACTTGCCGAATGTGCCCCAGAAACTGGTTGCCCAGGCCTTCGCCCTTGCTCGCGCCGGCCACGAGACCCGCGATATCCACGAATTCGATCGTGGTCGGCAGGGTGCGCTCGGATTTGAAAATCTTGGCGATCTTCGTGAGGCGCTCGTCGGGAACGGTCACGACGCCTACGTTCGGGTCAATCGTGCAAAACGGATAGTTGGCCGCCTCCGCTTTCGCCGCCGTGAGCGCGTTGAACAGCGTGCTTTTTCCGACGTTGGGTAAGCCTACGATTCCGCATTGGAGAGCCATGTGATCCTCTATTCCGTTTTTTTGTTAAACAGTGTCGCAGCTTCGTTGTAGCCCTTCAACACCAGAGTTTCGATCGCCTGAGCGCCCCGCGCCCAGAATTCGGGAAGCAGCTTCTCTTCGTCTTTCGAAAAATTTTGAAGCACGAAATCCGCGACGTCCATCGGAACCGTCGGGCGCCCTACGCCTAGCTTGATGCGATAATAGTCTTGGGTCCCAAGGTGCTGATTGATGCTTTTTAGCCCGTTGTGCCCGCCAGGCCCGCGGTTCTTCTGCACCTTCATTTGGTTGAAAGGAAGGTCGACTTCGTCATGTGCCACGACGAGGTTGGCGAGCTCGATTTTGTAGAAGTGCATGATGGCCTGAACCGATTCGCCCGAGAGGTTCATATACGTTTGCGGCTTGGCCAAAAACGCCTGCTCGGAGCCGATTGATATGCGGGTGACATGGGCTTTGTGCTCGTTTTTGAAGTTTGCGCCGTTCGCGACGCGGTTTAACAGGTGGTCTAAACACAAAAACCCGGCATTGTGCCGGGTTTTTTCGTATTTGGGACCGGGGTTGCCTAGGCCGACAATAAGCCAGTTGGCCAAGAGAGATTACTCTTTCTTGGCTTCGGCTTTTTTGCCATCGGCAGCGGGAGCAGCAGCGGCACCTTCGGCGCCTTCTTCTTTTTTGCCCTTGCCGATAACTTCGGGCTCGGCGGCGGTCGCGGCGGCAGCCGGCGTCGTCGTGAGATCTTCTTCTTTAATGATCGTCACGGTGACGAGGGTAACCGTCGGATCGGTGATGAGCTTCACGCCGTCAGGGAGCTTGACGTCAGAGGCATGGAGGCTCTCGTGAACGCCGAGGTCTGAAACGTCGAGCTCGAAAAATTCAGGGATCGCAGTCGGAAGACATTCGACTTCGACGTCACGAGCGATGGCCTGCAAGTGACCGCCATCGGCAAGGCCCTTGGCTTTGCCGGTGAAGCGCAGCTCGACGTTTACACGAATCGTCTTCGTGAGATCGAGCGCGTAGAAGTCAACGTGGGTCAGGCGGCGGGTCAAAGGATGAATGTCTTTGCCTTTGAACATCACCGCAACCTTGTTGAGCTTGGAGTCGCTCGAGGTCAGCGTGAAGATCGTGTTGTCGAAGCCGTGGCCGAGATAGCGCTTGATGATGCGCTCTTCGGTTTCGAAGGTGATATTGCCGATTTTCGGGCCGTAAACGACGCCCGGAACGCGGTTTTCTTTGCGCAGGGTACGCGCTGCATGTTTGCCAGTCCCGCGAGGTGCGACGGGGATTTCAATGTTCTGCGTGTTCTTCATAATTCCTCACAAAAATAGAGAGCTCACAGAGTCGTTGCCATGGATACGTTTGATGGCTTCCGCAATCATCGGAGCCACCGTAACCACTTCAATCTTTCCGCAGCTTTTGGCCGCCGGGCGAAGGGGAATTGTATCGGTGACAACAACCTGTTCCAAGCCGCTCTCTGTTATACGGGTAACCGCGGGACCAGATAAGACGGCGTGGGATGCAACTGCAAACACTCTTTTTGCCCCATTTTTCAGTATGCTGTCAACGCCTTGGGTGAGAGTTCCTGCAGTATCGATCATATCGTCAAGGATAATGGCCGTTTTCCCTTCGACTTCACCGATCAGATGCAGCGCTTTGGCTTCATTGGGGCCCGTGCGGCGCTTGTCGATGATGGCAATCGAGCATTCAAGCCGCTTCGCCAGCGCGCGGGTGCGTTCTACGCCGCCGGCGTCGGGGCTGACCACCACGAAGTCTTTGCCGTAGCCCCAGCGCTCGCGGCAGGCGCGCGCCAGTGTCGGAATCGAAAAGAGGTGGTCGACCGGGATATTGAAAAAGCCCTGGATCTGGCCTGCGTGCAGGTCAACCGAGAGCATGCGCTGGGCGCCCGCCGTCGTCAGCAGGTCGGCCATGCATTTTGCCGAAATCGGGGCGCGGGGCGCGACTTTGCGGTCTTGCCTAGCGTAGCCGTAGTAGGGAGCCACGTGAGTGACTCGCGCCGCCGAGGCCCTTTTGAGAGCGTCGAGCATGATGAACGTTTCCATGTAGTTTTCGTTCACGGGCGGGCAGGTGCTTTGGAGCAGGAAGACGTCGGCGCCCCGTACGTTTTCTTGAATCTCGACGTGGACTTCGCCGTCAGCGAAGCGGCTCACCTGCGAGAGCCCGATGGGCGTGCCCACTTCGGCTGCGATTTTTTCAAATAATTCGGGATTTGAATTACCGGCGAAAAGCTTGAGATTTAGCATGCCGAATTTGTAACCGACGCCCCTTTGGAGTGTCCAGGAATTCACCGCTTACGCCGCAATCTTTTCTGACGTTCGACCGAGGCGCGAGGGCCCGCCGGTTCGCGGTCGTTTGGGAGAGGGCGGAGTGCGACTTTGTGACACTGGATGAGAACGGCTCGCAAGGCCCGGAGGCCTGGTGAAAATTCAGGTCTGATTTTCGAAAATTCAGAAAACTGACGGTCGAGTACTTTCTTCAAAATTTAACCCCGCAAATTTGTTGGAAAA
>DASUEL010000539.1:0-10460 GCA_036275095.1 Bdellovibrionales bacterium | reverse complement strand
CACGGGCACCAATCGTGACGATGAGATTCTCGCCATGGCCGACGCCGCCGCCCGCGGGAACGACCCGCTCCCCACGGCGAGTGAGACCGCCGACGTCGATCACGACCTGATCCACATTCCATTTCTGAGGCTTTCGGCGCTCGGCCGTTACGACGAGCTCGCGCGGCTCGCCAACGAGTACGTGACCGCCTATCCGGGCTCGGCGATCGGTTATCTTTATCTCGCCGAAGCGGAATGGCGCTCGGGCAACCAGGCCGGCGCGCTGAACGTTTTGCGCGAAGGGGTCGGTGCCGGGGCGGGGGATCAGCTGGCGCTCAGTTTATTGCGCCAGGCCCAGCAGCCCCCGATTGAGCGCCTCGCCCGTACCGCGATCGATTAATCGCGCTTGATCTTTGAGCGGTTTCTTACGTTTAATAGAGCCAAGGGGGAACATCCATGTCTCAAGTCATATTCAGCCGCATCGGTTCAGCTCTCGTGGCTTCATTGTTCATCGTCGGTCTACAGGCCGGCTGCTCGAAAACGCAAAAGCAGGCCGACGCGCAATCGACCGCGACCGCAGCTGCTCATCACGAATGCAAAGACGGCGAGTGCAAACATCATGACCACGCGAAATGCGAGCACCACAAAGACGGTAAGTGCGAACATCACAAAGACGGCAAGTGCGCCGACGGAAAATGCGATCGTCACGCCCGTGAGCACAAAAAAATGGGCTGCTGCGACAAAAAAGAGGGCGAATGCAAAATGCAGGGCAAAGCCAAGTGCTGTGACAAAAAAGAAGGCGAGTGCCCGCGCGAGCCGGCGGCGGCGAAGTAATCAGGCGTATAAGCCGACTCATGCCAGCCGGAGCGATTCACCGGGCTGGAGCTTCAACGGCCCGCAGGACTGAGCGGGCCTAGCCTTTCAGAATTCCTTTGAGGACGGGCGCTGCCGGGCCGTCTTTTTCGACGGGCCAGTACTTCACGCGGTCAACGCCGAATGCCTCGTACACCGTATTGATGACCGACGCGGCTCCGATGTAGTCGCGCGGGCTGAAGGCCGCGGGCGCGTAGCCCTCTTTGATCGCGCTGGCCGCGAAATCGAAGGGCCGTCCGATGAACTTCATTTTGCCGGCGTCGATTTGAAGATGGGCGGGGCTCAAGGTTTCGTCGGGCGACTGAAAATCAGAGGCGCCGAGCACGAGCCCGGAGCGGATGCCGCGGCCTCCGATCAGAACCGTGTTGCAAAGGTTGTTGTGGTCGGTGCCCGTGAAGTCGATCGGCCGGCGCACCTGCCGCAGGGTACGGCCGAACTCGGATGTGATCACGACGGTCGTCACGTCGAGAATCGAGCGTCCCTGATCGTAAGGCGTTTCACGCAGAAACTTGAAAACAGACGCGATTTTTTGCGCGATCTCAGCGTAAAGCGCCGGTTGCTTCACCGCCGCCTCGGCCGCGTGCACGTCGATGCGCGTATCGAGCTTCGAGAACACCACGAGGCCCGTCTGCGCGATACCTTTGCGGAAAAACTCGGCCAGTACCGGGAGAAAGCCGAGCTCGTCTTCGCCGGTGGCCAGCTGCGGATTGACCGATTTCATGAGGCGCATCAGCTCGGGCGCTTTCGAGAGCGCCGTGGCCATCGCGCGGCTGCCGTTTGAAAACACTCCGGGGCCCTCAAGCGCAATCGCGCTCAGCCGTCGGGCCCAAAAGCCGACGAGCTTGTCGTCGCTCTGGATCGCCGGTACCGAGCGGATCGCGGCACTCAAGGCGTTCACGCTTTTTGTATCGAGCGGAATCGTGCCTCCGAGATCCGAGAGCTGGGGGACGTCGACCCCGAAACCACCCGTGTGCACGCAATCGAGCGGACGTTTGTCGAGATTCAGTCCCGAAATAAAGAACGGCCCGCCGAACGGATTACCGGCCAAAAGATAATTCAGGTTTTGCAGATGCCCGTCGAAGTTGGGCGTCATCATCACGCCGTTCACGATCGAAAAATAATTTTGGTACGGGCGAATGGGATTCGTGAGGGGAGAAGCCCACGTTTTCAAGCCGTTCTCGGGCCCCCACGGGGCCGGCTCCTGATTCACGTAATTTTGGATCAGCCCGCGCTTGGTCATCTCGAGCGGCCGCGCATCGAACAAGTAGGACCAGTCGAGTCCGCCCGGAAACACCACCTGAAGAAGAAAGCGCGGTTCTTGCGTTTCGCGAGCGGCCGCTCCGATGAAGGGGGCGCCGAGCCACATGGCCGAGCCCGCCAGACTGAGTCTCAGAAAATCGCGCCGGTCCATCAATCACTTCCTCAAAAGAAAATGCGGGTTGAGAAATATCAGAGCCAGGTGTTTCGCCAGCATCTCTGTAGCGGGCGTGCGCTCGAAAGCCTGCGCCTCTTCGCCTTGGTTGAAAAACCCGCGCCAGGCCTCGAGCTCGGCGCGGGGCGCTTCATAACCCATGACCGCGAGCCAGAGGCGTTCTTGCGCGGTCTTGGAGGCCTGCGCGGGCCAGGCGCACATGGCGTTCGCGGCATGCAGAAAAATCGGGTTCAAGCTGCGCACCAGCTCTTGCGGCGGGCGAGGCGCGCAGATGGCGGATAGTTCCTGAGCGAGTTTCGAAAGCCCGATGTACCACAGCACCGTGTTCGTCGGATTCGGCAGCCCGTTTTGAAACTGGCTCTCGGTCGTATGGGTGACGTAGTGGCCGAGCAGCTTCGAAAGCTCCTCGGAGCCGAGCCGGTCCGCGATGCGAAAGGAGTAGCTGGAATTAAAAACGCGAGCCTGAATGATCTGATCGACTTCCGCGTAGCCGCGATAGAGCGAGCAAACGTCGGCAGCCTGGATTCGCAGCGGCAGTATCAAGGACACAAACAAAACTAAGGTCCTCATGGCGCTCCTTTCTTGAGCTGCTCCTCGAGCCACTTGACGAGAATGACCCGCTCCGGATCGGGCATGCTCTGTCCCATCGGCATGCGGGCGTCGGGGTCCGACGTGGTGAGGCGGTTTAAGATGCGCGTGAAGCTCTCGCGGGCCGGAAGTTGCTGGCCGGCTTTTTTGTGCGTGAAGCCGCGCGCTCCGCCCTCGGTCGCGACCCACTCGGTGAGACGCAAGCCGCCTTTGGCGGCCGTGGGCCCGTGACAGGAGGCGCAGTTCTTCTCGAAGATGAACGCGACCTGGCAGGGCGGGCGAGCCTGTGGGTTCACGCCGGGCGCGTAATCATAACACTCGTTGGGATCGGGGTTCGGGTGCGCGAAGGCGCCGCTCAAGACGATCCGGGTGAGCAGCATCTTGAAGGCGCGGGCCGAATTGACCTTCGCTTCTTCGCTGAAGGCGCGCTCGAGATAACTCAAATAACTGGCATCGACCGAGCGCCCTTCGCCGAGCGCGTACTCGTAGACCCGGCGGGTCAGGCAGGCCTTCACCTCGGGCGCCGTCTGAATGATTCGAAACAAATCGGGGAGCGCTTCGCCGTACGTGTTCTCGTTTTCGAGCTCCATCGAGCGAATGTAGCCCACCAGCCAAGGGCGCGGCGCGGATTCGGGCGCGCGCCATTCCGTAACATAACGATTGTGCAATTGAGTCGGGCCATCGCTGAATTTCACATGGTGGTGTGAAGCCGTTCCGTAGAATACGCCGAGATGGCTCACGTCTTTGAAAAAACCCGCCATCGGGTCGAGTTTATAATGGCAGGCCATGCACGATGGCTCGCTCCCGTGCCGGCCCGTGACATGCGCCGACGGGAGCGCCACATTGACCGGCGTGAGATCGTCGCAGAAAAACCGTTTCAAGAAAAACGCCGCGCGCCTGCGGTTGTAATTCGTCGTCGAGTTGTCGATCTTGGCCCAGAGTCTGTTGGTGAGCTGGTTGTAGAATCCGTTGTGGCTCATCGTCGCCGAATCGAGCGCGCGAAGTTTCGCAAGCTCGGTGGGCGCGTAGTTTGCCGGAAGCTGAGTCTTGAGCGCATCGATGAGCTTCAAGAATTTGGGTCGAATTGCGCGGTATCTGACGAGGTCGGGCGCGGGGCCGGTGCCCGAGCTCACGCAATAAAGATGGTGCTCGCCGAACCACTCCGGTGAGTTCATGAGGTGATCGTAAAGTACCAGGGTCATGCCCGCATCGACGAGGATGTGCGCGGGATGAACCATGTACTCTCCGGCGGTTTTGCACGTGAGGTTCTTGTCACCGGCCGCCATTCCGGCTTCGACCTCGGCGGCCAGTCGATCAAAATGCGCGACCGCGTCTTTGAAGAGCTTCTCACGCGCGGGCTCGCCGCCTTGAATCGGGCGAAGCGGCAGGCCGTAGTAGGGCTGGTCAAAATTCAAAAGCTGGAGAAAATCGCCGTCACGCAGGGTTTCGCGGGCCGCGCTCACAGCCTGCGGAATCAGGAGTACTTGCTCCCTGTACCAGCCTCGCGCATCTCGCAGCGAGTTCGGGCGCTTGCCAAGAAAATACAAAGCGAAATCGAGCGTGGCATCGCCGAAGCGGGCATCTCGCATCAGCGCCGCGACGACGGCTTCGGGCGGTTGCGATTTCAGCGCCTCGACGTCGTCGGCGGCGTCTAGGCCTTGGCGGTAGCGCAGGAGGGACGCGGTTTTGTGTAGCCAGCGCTCCTTCGCCCAAGGGTCCGCTTGCAGGGCTTCAATGCTCGCGCGCTCTGTCTCGCCGAGCGTGAATGGCGCCTTGGGGCCCCGTGTGCAGGCTGTAAGCCCAAGAGCCAATGCAAGAACCCCGATTATCTGAAGGTGCGCCATGGCCCCTTGTTTTTCCTTCTATGACGCTGATGTCAAAAGGAATCTGCCTACCAGCGTTATAAAGCGTTATGCGTGAATTCGAACCACGAAGTTTGTTGAGTTTCGGACATTCGCTCCATTCATTCTCTGAGGTTTAACTTTAGATTACACCGCACAAATAGGAGGAATCTCATGAAGAAACTGTTACTGATGGCCCTCACCACCGCCTTCTTACTGCCGGCCTCATCGGAGGCCCAGCGCCGTCCGCGTGACCGCCCCCGCGACATGCAGAAGGCCTGCTCCTGCTACGAGCTCGAACGGCGCCTGAACGGCCTGAACACCGTCTTGCGGAGTGTGCGCCTCGATCGCCGCGAAGAGCGCCAGATTTCGCGCGATTACCGGCAAGGCTATCGCTATTACCAGCAGGTCAACTTCCGCCGTGACTCGCGCGGCGAACAAGAGCGCGTTTGCAGTCTCGGCAATCAGGCAGTCGATCGAAGCTGGGTTCGCTGGCAGCCCTGGCTTGCACGGCGCGGCTGGGACCAAGGCAATCCCTGTGGGCTAGCGGAAGTCATGGAGCTGGAGTGACGCCTTTCCAGGGCCATAACGCCAGATGGACACCCGCCGCATTCCGTGGGTGAATAGTTGGACGACACGGCTCGAAGATAGGCCGTTCAAGAGGGAGTTCAAGGATGACTCGGTATCTCTTGCCAGCTCTGGCGTTTTTCACGTTTGCGATTCACGTTTCAGATGCCCATGCGGTGCGGCCCGACCTCAAGCGGCTCCCGATCGGGTTCGCTCCTCATGAAGCCCGCTGGCGCGGCTTGACGGCCCTCGAGCTTCAGCCGTCGCGGCTCAAACCCGAAGGCCCGATTCATTCGCTCGGCGAGTGGGAAGACGCCGAGGCCGTCATGACGCTTTGGACGAATCCCGCCTACGTGAAAGCGCTCGCGCAACACGGCCCGGTCAAGCTCGTTGCCGATACTCAAACCGACGTTCGCTGGTGGAGCGATTGGCTCCGCTCGAAAGGCATCCCCGAGACCAAGGTTTCGTACTTCGTCACGCCGACCGATACCATTTGGGTTCGCGATTACGGGCCGTGGTGGATCGTCGATGGGGCGGGGCGGGTCGGAATGGTGGACACCGTTTACAACCGGCCGCGTCCGCTAGACGATAAATTTCCGGCGTACGTCTCGCAAACTTTGGGAATCCCGCGCTACGAGCCTGGGCTCGTGCACACCGGCGGCAACTACTACAGCGACGGGCTCGGAAACGCGTTCTCCAGCACACTCGTGTTTCGCGAGAACTCGAAGCTCGCCGGGAGCGAGGTTCTTACCCGCATGCTCCAGTTTCTGGGAATCGAGCGCTACACCACCACGCCGCTGGGAGCGCAAATCACGATCGAGCATCTCGACACCTTCGGAAAGCTCGTCGCGCCCGACACCTGGGTGGTCGGGCTCTTCCCCGAAAACACCAGTTTTTACCGTGACACTGAAAAACTCGTCGCGCTCCTGCAGGGGCAGTTGAGCCCTTACGGTACGCCCTACAAGATCTTCCGGCTCAAGATGATTCCACGCGGAGGCTCCGATTATCGCGCGTACCTCAACTCGTTCATCAGCAATCGCGCGCTGTTCTTTCCTTCGTACGGCGATGCCGCCGACCAGGAGGCCGCGGCCGTCTATCAGGCCGCGCTTCCGGGCTATAAGATCGTCCCGGTCGACAATGGCTCGACGGGATGGGGCGACTCGGTTCACTGCCGCTCGCGCAACCTGATTCGCCGGGACACGCTCTTCATCTTTCCGCGGGTCGTGCCGCAAAAAGCCGGGGCGCCCACTCGGGTGCTAGCCCGCGTGATTCCGTCGCCGGCATCGAGTTTGACTGGCGCTCCTAAAATCAACTGGGCCCTAGATGGCGTCGTCCAGCCGCCGGTCGAAATGCGCGCAAGCGGCGAGCAGACTTACATCGCCGAACTGCCCCGGGTCGCGCCCGGCCGCCGGGTGGAGCTGTATGTTGCGGCAGCCGACACACGCGGAAGCCGCAAAACGGCGCCGATCAACGCGCCACATGGCTCAATCGGGTTCGAGGCCGCCGACTGACGCGGTCTCAATATGTAAATATCTTCAAAATCCGCCTGCGAATTTGACCGTCGCGAGGCTCCCGCCGCATCATCGAATCTTAATATCCGAAAACCAAAAAAAGAGCGGCTCCCTTGACTCGTTTGAGTGGCTATGTGACGCGCAGGTGGAAGAATCTTTCGATCTCGAAAAAGCTCTATGCCGTCGTCGGCGTGATGGCGCTTTTGATCGCAAGCGAGCTGCTCGTTCTACGATTCGCCATGAGCACGCTTTCGGCTGTTCGGGCCTTCGTCGGCGGTGAGGGCTCGTGGTCCAAGGCGCAAAAAACCGCCGTCCTCGACCTGCAAAAATACGCGTTCACGAAAAATCCGCTCTACTATGGCCGCTACGAGGAGGCGCTCAAGGTTCCGGCGGGCGACCGCCGCGCCCGCCTGCAGCTCGAGTCGCGCAATCCCGATCTCGCAACGATTTATCAGGGATTTCTCGACGGCAAAATTCACGAGCACGACATACCGGGCGTGATGAAGCTGTTCGCCCGGTTTCACGAGTTCCGGCATTTGCGTGAAGCGATCGACGTCTGGCGCCGAGGCGACCGCATGTTGATGGAGCTCGAGCGTGAGGCCGAAAAACTCAAGGCCGCGGTCGAGTCGCGCCCGTACCGTCCCAAGGCGGTCGTACGCCACCTCGACCGCATTTACGAAATCGACCGTCAGCTCACTGCGCTCGAGGAGCAGTTCTCTTACGTGCTCGGAGAAGGCTCGCGCTGGATGGAGGATCTGCTCTTGAAGGTGCTGACGCTTTTGGTTCTCACCGTCGAGGGCACCGGTATTCTCCTCACGATTTCGTTCGCGCGCAACTTGACCTCCGGCTTGCAGGAGCTCAATGAGGCCGCGCGCAAAGTCGGTGAGGGCGATTTCAGCCAGCGCGTGACGCCCAAGTCGGGCGACGAGCTCGGGCACCTGGCCGGCTCGTTGAATCAGATGGCCGAAAACCTTCAGCGCAGCGTGGGCGAGCGGCGTGAAGCTCAAAACGCGAGCGAGGTGAAATCGCTGTTTCTCGCGAACATGTCCCATGAAATTCGCACCCCCCTCGGCTCGATACTCGGATTCGCCGAGCTCCTCAAAGATCCGGGCCTGACGGAGAGCGAGCGCGCGAAATATCTCGAAATCATCGAGAGGACCGGCCGCACGCTCGCGCGGCTCATCAACGACATCCTCGACATTTCAAAAATCGAAGCCGGTCACCTCGAGGTCGAAAAATCGAATTTCTCGCTCTCCGAGCTGCTGACCGACATCCGCAACATCCTGAGTCTCAGAGTCGCCGAAAAGAACATCGACTTGAGGTTCGTAGCCATGGGCCTTCCGCCGGAGCGCATCCACTCCGATCCAATACGTTTGCGGCAGATCGTGATGAATCTTCTCAGCAATGCGGTCAAATTTACCGAACGCGGCTCGGTCACGCTCGAATACGGTGTCGAAGGCCCGAATCTCTATTTCAAGGTGGCCGACACGGGGCCGGGTATTCCGGCGAACAAAGTGGGCGAGCTTTTCAGGCCGTTTTCACAAGCCGACGCCTCCAGATCGCGCCGTCACGAAGGTACCGGCCTGGGACTCGTCCTGTCGCGCAGGCTCGCGCGCGCGCTCGGCGGCGACGTCGAGCTCGTCGATAACCGGCCGGGCTCGGTCGTGTTCAAGGCCACTGTCACGCTCGAGGCCCCGCAAGCTGCCGGCGCGCCGAAGCCGCGGCTCGTTCATCCGAGCGGAGCCGCGGTTCTCGAGGGCCAGAACCTTTTGGTCGTCGATGATGTTCCCGAGAATCAGCTGTTGATTCGAATCCTGCTCGAAAAGCAGGGAGCGCGCGTGGAGCTCGCATCGAACGGGCGCGAGGGCGTCGACAAGGCGCTTTCGGGCGGCTTCGATGCGATCTTGATGGACATGCAGATGCCGGTGCTCGATGGGTATGCCGCCGTTCGCGAACTACGCGCCCGCGGGCTGCGCACGCCGATCGTCGCGCTCACGGCTCACGCGATGAAAGAAGATCGAACCCGCTGCCTCGAAGCCGGCTGTGACGCGTACATCACCAAGCCCGTCGAGCGCGGCGAGCTCGTCGCCGTGCTCGCGCGCTTCGCGGCTGCGCGCACGCATGGGCATGGGCCGGCCACCGAAATCAAATCACTCTCGTGACGTTTTGAATTGAATGGCCTTGCCGGGCGCGTGCCGGTGTATCAGCCACTCGAAATAGACATCCCAGAACATCTCAGGCAGGATCCAGTCGTATTTGAGGCCGGCCGCCGGGTTTCCTGCTTCGATCACGCAAGGTGCCTCGCAAGTTTTCATCTGCTCGATCCAGCGAGTCTCACGCTCGCTCATTTGGCGGGCGTTTTTGTTCTTGTTGGCGAAGATCACGAACGAATGTGCGAGATACGCGACGGCGATCGCGCCGATCACGCTCCGGCGAAGCCGCGCGGGCCCGGTCTGCCAAAGAAGGAGCAGGATCCACGCAACCAGCGCTTGCCGAAGTAAATAGCCGCCGTAAAACGCCCGGGGCGCGTAATAGGACAAGATGACGAGGTTCGCGACCGATGCGAACAGTAAGATAGGCATCCAGGCCGCTTGCCTCGGGCGCACGACCGGCTCTCCGTCGCGCCCGCGCGCCAGCCACCGCAGCGCGAGTGCCACCGCCCCGAGCTCGAGAAACGTCGAGACCCAGTTGATGCGGTAGAAGTGGGTGACGAACAGCATTTCGAAAATCTGCGTTGATTGCCGGAGAAAGTGGGAGGGCTCGAGCGTAAGCTCGTAAACCCAAGCTCCGTACACGGGGGCGAGCAGCTTTCGAAGCGCGAAGAAGACGGCAAGAGCCGCGGCCCAGGTCGCGATCACGGGCCAGGAGGCCCGCACGGTGCGCGTGACGGTCTCGAGCGGGCCGGCCGCGCGCGCGCTGAGGAGCACGGCGGGGGCGAGCACGAGCGCTAACGTCGCCAGCACGAACGTCTCAAGCACGGCGAACGAGGCCAAAAACCAGAGCCCGCGAACGAAGGGCGCGCGCGCCCAAAGGCCGAGTGCGACGAACGTGCTGCCAAGTACGTAGGGCATGCACAACGGCCAATACAGCACCTCGTGATTCGAAGGCAGCAGGGCCACGAGAACGGCGAGACCGACGCGTGAAACGCGCGAGCCACCGGCGCCGAGCTCCCGCCAAAACCACTCGACGATCAGCGCCAGCGAAAACGCGTGGACGAAAAAAAAGACGTAGAGCAAAGCCCACGTGTGTTCCCAAATGCGGGTCTTGAAAACGGCATACGTGACCACGCTGTAAACCGGGGCGCGTGTTATGAACTTTCCCAAATCGCCGAGGGTGTAAGGGTTCCCGGGATCGGCCGCGTTTCTCAAAAAGATGAAGTCGTCGGCCATGAACGGAAATTTCGCCCATGCGGAGATCGCGGCGAACACGAGCGTGGCAAGCAGGCCCGCGAGCATGGCCCGGCTGACGGCGTTTTCAGGCACGAAGACTCCCATAAAAGTGTTTTGTCCGAGCGAGTTTTGCATTAGAGTTGAATTCAGTCAAATGAACCAAACTGAACGGCCACTTTGCGTGGATCTCGATGGAAGTCTCCTCAAAACAGATATGTTTTGGGAATCGCTATTTTTGTTGCTCAAGCAAAAGCCCTTTACTTTACTCATGCTTCCGCTT
>DASUEL010000538.1:0-8462 GCA_036275095.1 Bdellovibrionales bacterium | reverse complement strand
GCCCCCCGCTCCGTTTTAATCGACGATCTCGCATACCTGTTTCAGCGCCGGACTCGCGAAAGAGACCGCCCGCCCGGTTTGGGCCTCAGTCACGGTGCCAGCAAGGCTGTAAGACACGCCTTCATCGGGATCCCCATAGGGGCCCGGTTTACGAGCCGTGAATGAAAGCTGAATGTCAGCCCGAATGGCGAGCTCCAGCTTGACTCGTTCGAAACGAACGGGCGGCTCAACATTGTTGTTCGAGCCTTCGCCATAGAGACGAACGTCGGCGCCTTTGACCGAACACGTGAAGCTCGTACCAAGCGGAGCGTCCGGCGACGTACACGCTTCCTTCGGGCTGATCGCCAGCTGCATTCCGACGAGCCGAAGGGCCTTGTCCCGCGCGCGGCCTGTCAGGGTGGCCACGTCGTGCCCAGGCCGGCCGTCGCCCCATACGGCGATGGGCGAATGCAGGACGATAAACGTCCCGTTGAACCCGATGGAGCCGTCCCTGTTCATGGTGAAAGAGCGATTCGTAAATGAAAGCGTTTCGCGGCATTTCAGTGTCTTAGCGCTGGCGATCTCGCCGCCGAGCAACGCGAATATGGCCAGAATATACGTGAGTGACTTCATAACTCACCTCCATGGCTCCGGTTATAGGGCGTACGATAATATAAATAAAATTGATAACGCCGATACCTGTCATAGCCATTTACGATACCTGAACCAATCGGCGCCCCCTGAGCGCGGCACCCAAATAAAAAAGGCGCTCCGGAGAGCGCCTTTTTCGTGTGTAACTCTTACGAATAGACTCAGAAATCAACTTTGATGGTCTCGAGAACTTTGCCGGAGGCGTCTTTCAGCTCGATCGAGCCATACGCGTTTTCAGGAACCGAATCCGCCACGTCGAAGAGCAACCGAATCGTTTGCTTGGGCGCCAGCGCTTGCGTGACTTTCGATTCGACCGAAACCGGAGCTTCGAGCGGCACACCTACATCGAGCATCACGTCCTGGGTCAGAACGTTGTCCCAGTTGACGATGTTCGGATACGCGATGACCTGGAACTTCTGGCCCGGAGGCGCGAGCTCCACTTCGTGGAGCGGGCTTCCCTCGATGACCACGTTGTTCCAGCCGCGATAGGCCGGAACGCCCGTCTCGCGATCGACGAGCGCGACCGACATGTGCAGCATGCCTTCGATGGCCTGATCGCCGGCCGATTGGCGCAAGCGGAGCATCACCTTATCGAGTTTTTTGCCGAGGTCGATGTCGCCGTAAAATCCGGGGCGCGCGACACCCGTCATCTGCTTGTTCAGGGTCGCGCTCATCACGCGACCGTCGATGTTCAGCTTGGCCATCTCGATCGCAAGATCGTCTTCAGCGCGAAGCGCGACTTCGACCTTTTGGCCCACTTGCCGCGCACTCAGAACGGTCGCGAACGGAACGCGCAAATCGGCGACTAAGTTGATCTTGTTCAGCACGGCGCCGGGGCGGCCGAAGTGGCGGAACAAAATGACCTCGTAGTTGCCGGCCGGCAGCCGCTCGGTACGAAGCTCGAGCGCCTCGACGGAACGGGAGTGGGGCACGAGAAGGTCGGCCACGACAAGACCGTCGCGGTTACGAACGTGCATGCCGAAGAACATGCGCTCGCCGCCGCTCAGCTCGCGCACGAGTCCTTGCAGCAGAATCGAGCCGGCGTTTTCGAGCTTCACCGGAATACGGAGCGTGTCGAAGGGGCCCATGTCTTGGCTCACGCTCAACAGCGTGCCCATTGAAGACGGGGCCGGAACTTCGACCACGACCGGAATGCGCGCCAGAACCAAGCCGTCGCTCGGGCGTACGATCTTGATCATGTCGGTGTAGGCACCGGGTGCCGCCATCTTCGTTTGATCGAACTGAATCGAGAAGCGGCCGCCGTTGGCCTGAACCGGCACAACCGAAGGCGTCGTCATGAACGTGTTGCTATGAACGATCTGGAGCGATTCGATATACGTTAAAGGGTCGATTTGCTTTTTCGTGGCCTCACTCAGCGCAAGATCGACGATCGCCGACGAGCGGTAGCTGTAGTAATGAATGCCTTCGCCTTTAACCGCCTGGTTTTCGAGCACTGTTGCGGCCTTCAGCTCGACCGCGAACGGCAGTGACTTCGTCGCATCGGCTTCGGCTGCGTTCATCTCTTTGATAAGCTTCATGTAGACGTCGAACGCGGCCGCGACGTTGACGAGACCCGCGCCCTGGCGGATTTCGAGAACGTTTTTCACCGGAGTCGCCGTCTGTTGAACCGCGAGCTTGAGCAAGCGCGCGTTCACCTTTTCGCCTTTGGCCTTGATCGCCGACATCAGCGCGGAGGTCGCGCCGATCATGGCGGGCGTGGCGGAGCTCGTGCCGCTGAAGCTCGTGAATTGGGGAGCCGCGATTCCGCGCTCGCCGCGCACGAGGCTCATGAGCGGCGCCACAACATCGGGAATCTGCCGCCCACCGCGCGTGGGGCCGAAGCTCGAGTACCAAATGACCGAGTCTTCGGTCGCGCCCGTCCAGCCGTAAACGTTGCGAGCTTGGTCGACCGAAATATGCGCGCCGACGCCGAAGCCCGTGCGCGGAATGTAATCGTCGGCGGCCGCCGTTGAGATACCGGGGCCTTCGTTGCCGGCCGCGATGCCGATGGCGATGCCGGCGGAGGCGATTTCACGATCGAGGAACTCGGAGACGAAGCGAGCCGACGCGAGATCGGCGGTGGCGAAGCCCCAGCTGATGCTGATGGCGTCGACCTTCACTTCTTTGGCTTTGAGGAACATCTTCGTGAACTGATCGAGCGTGTAGACGTCTTGGCCGGTCACGTCGAGCACGAAGCTGACGAGGTCGGCTTTGGGCGCCATGCCGCGCAGGCGGCCGTTGGCAAAGTCTTCACCTGCGATGATGATGGCGCACGAGGTACCGTGGCCGCCGATCACGCTGTGAAATTGCACGCGACCATTGGCGCCGATCGTGACCGCCAATGAGCGCGCGCCGCTGGGAGATACTTCAGGGCGCAAGTCGACGTACTTGAACGTGGTGTTGAAGTCGGTCAGCTCTTCTTTAGCGCGGTCGGTGATGCGGCCATCGCGGTTGGCGTCGATGAACACGGCGGGCTTGCCGTCTTTGTTGACGCCGAGAAGATACGGGAACTTGTCGTTCATCTTTCCGTTTTGGTCGAGATCGATGCCGCCTTCGCCCGCGAGGTAATCTTTCGCGAGGCGAATTTCGTCGACGACACCCTTCGCCTCGATTTTTTGGGCTTGCATGGTTGAGTCGATTTCAACCGACAAACCTTCGATGTCGAAGCGAGTCGCGGTTGCGAGCTCGGCCGCGACCGGATCAGAGTCGATCAAACCGAAATCGGTCGTGTCGTAAAAGCCGACGAGTTTTTGGCGGCCATCAGGATGCTTGAACAGGCCACGAACGCCGAAATCGATGCCCGTGTCGAACACTGCGACTTTTACGTTGCGACCGTCGGCTTCGGGAACTTTCGCGAGCAGCTCTTCGACGCCGACGACTTTGCGGCCGGTGAGAAAGGATTCGATGGCCTGCTCGGCGTTCACGGTCGGAGCCACAGGCTGCGTCTCGGCCTGCGGTTTAACGATTTTCATCACCGTGTTGCGCGAAACCAGAGCATCGAGCGGAACCGCGACGCCTGAAAGATCGGCGCCCGCGCCCTGCACGCGCAGCAGGCGTTTTTCGGAGTCGAGAGCAATCACTGAGCCGCCGCGCTTGGCCACTTCAGCGGCGTGTGCATCGGCTTGGCTCTTGTCTTTGAAATCGACGAGGTAATCGATTTTACCTTCACGATTGAGTGTCATGTCGAGGCGGTCGCTTAACGGGACCGCGTTCTCTGACTTCGTCGTGCAGCCGATGGCCGCGACGAGGAGCAGAGAGAGGAATGATGTGAATAACTTTGTGGATCTTGTGGATGTCATCGAATGTCCCTCCAGACATCGGAGGTCATACCAACTCCAGACGCGAAACGCACCTTAGAAATGCTTACTTTTCGCGTCTACGCGACACCACATTCCGGTGCATTTTTTCCCAAACGGTGTCACGTCGGCTTCATTCGAGAACAAACGTGCCTTTTAGGAGCGCCCGTTCCCGCGCCCGGGCCGGTCGGGTCTTCCGGGGCGCTCGTTCCGGCACGACTTCCAGCGCAAATGATACTTGAGCTCGTCGGTCCCGCTCGCATCGAGGCTGTCGACCGTCGCCATCGTTTGCTCCATCTGATTGTTCGTAACGGCCTGAACCTGGGAATGAACATAAAGCGTGAAATCCTCGCCGCACTTGCTCCAATGCTGGCCGCGGACTCGTCCTACGAGTGTATAAACGTCGTTGAGCGGGCCATTGAAGATCCGCTGGCGGCGGACTCGTTTCGTAAGCGCCTTCGCGGCTTTCTTTTCATTGAACGTATAAAGCGCCGAGTAGGACGTCTTCCCACGGGCGGGTACCAAGTTATACCCTCGATAGTCCATGCGAACGACCTGTACGCGGTAACCCGCCGGCACATGGACGGGAATCTGAAGCTGGCAGTTTTTTACACTGTTTCGCAGACCACTCGGATTTCCGGCCTCGGCGATGAACTGGTCGAAGAGCATGCTGAGGGTCTTGCGGTCGGGGCTCAAGATCGCCGAAGCCGTTCCGCCCGGGCACCCGGTGCCTCCATACGACGGCTGGCCGATCGACATTCCGTTCGCCCACTCGGAGTCGGCGTTTTCGCTGACCGGCGGCGGGTTCTTCGCCACTTCAAAATCTTCGGCATCGTCACCCGTTTGAGCCAGGGCCTGCGCGGGAACGGCCGCCATCAAAAAAAGCAAAAGGAAGAGGACTCTCATTTTCGTAATTCTCCATCATAAAAACTTCCGTGTTGAAAATCGGCGCCGGCGAGGGGCCCGAAAATTCCGGGAAGCCCGAGCCGCGACCATGCGGCCCGGGCTTCCCGACAAGTTTAGCTTAAGAACAACGTCTCCACTGGATGTGGTACACGATGCCCGCGTTCACGTCGGCGCTGTCGACCGTCGACAAGGCCTGCTCGCGTGCGGCGTTCGTGCGCACCATCATGCTGGAGTTCACGCGAAGGTTGGTGTTGGCTCCGCATGCGGACCAAACCAGCGCCTCGGCGACCAGATTGTTGGTGATGAGGTAGTTATCTTGAACCGGGCCGCGGAAACTGCGAATTCCCGTAGGACCGCGCTGACCGGCGAAGAAGTACTCCACGTTGAACGTAGACTGAGCCAACCGGGGCAAGTAGTTGAACCCGCGGTAGTCGACTTTGATCAGCGAGATGCTGTAGCCATGCGGCACCTTGACGGGTATCGCGATGTTGCAGCTCTTGCGATCGAGAACTTTGCCGGTCTCTCCTCCGGCTTCGACCACGTATTGGTCGAAAAGAATGCTCAGCGTTTTCTGGTCGGGGCTCAATGAGACCGACGCGGTTCCCGCGGGGCAGCCCGTGCCGCCGTAACCAGGTTCGCCAAGCTGGATGTCTGTCGCTCGCGCAGTCGGTGTCTGCGAGATCGCCGTCGCGGCGAAAGACAGTTGCGAGATCGCCGCCACCGCAATCGCGGTCAGCGCGCTCATAATAGGACTCTTCATGTGGACCCTCCTTTGTCTTAGGTTCGCGTCGGCCGCGAACCTGCTTTATGAAGTCGGCACCATCGCCGCCTTCAGGCTCGCGATCGGAAGCTTCACTCCTGTGAAACTCCTCATCCTGATCGCGAACCCCCTCCACACAACTCTTGTTCGTCAAGTTGGAACTCATGCTAGTGGTCCCAATCCTTCAGAACCCAGAGTTGGAAGGACTATTGAGCAAAGCGCGGACCAACGCATGCGAGACCGTGTAAGTACGCTAGTTTTTTTCTCGTTCACAAAAGTTAACATTTCGGTGTCACTTCGACGGAACGCCGGCCAGAGTGGCCTCAGAGAGTGGTGTCAGTTTACTTGCTTAAGCTGATGAACTGTGTCAAAAATTATTAGCTCGCGTGATTGAACTCAAACGCGCGGCTAATGTGGATAACTTCGAGGAATGAGCATCGCATGAGAAGACTCGTCGCCTTTTTCGTCCGCAATACGCTCTTCGGCGACCTTCTCACCTTTATCGTCATCGCGTTCGGCATCTTCGCGCTCTTCAACATTCGACGCGAAGTGTTTCCCAACGTGAACTTCGACGTCATCACAGTGAACACGCCATTCTTGGGCGCCGGTTCCGAAGAGGTCGAAAAGCTCGTCACGAATCCGCTCGAGCAAGACATGAAGGAGCTCGACGGCATCAAGCGCATTCAGTCGGTGTCGGTCGAGAGCCGCAGCGCCATCGTCATTTATCTCGATCCCGACCAAACGAACGCAAAAGAAGCCAAGAGTGACGTGCAAGATGTGGTGGACCGGTTCACCGAGCTGCCCGAGGGCGCCGACAAGCCCGTGGTCGTCGAGGCCGAAAGCAAGCTGACGCCGATCATCGAGGTTTCTCTCGCGAGCGAGATGAATCCTCTTGAGCTTCGCAAAATCGCTAAAAAGGTCGAGGAGGAGATCGAGCTGCTTCCGGGCGTGGCCCGCGCGGTCCACCGCGGCCTGCGCGACGTCGAAATTCGTGTCGAAGTCTCTAAAGACAAGCTCTCGCGTTATCAGCTTTCGCTCGAGGATGTGGTCAACGCGCTCAAACGTCAAAACGTGTCGATTCCGGGGGGCGCGGTCGAACCACTGTTGAAATCGCGTGAAGCGCGCGAGTATATCGTTCGCACCACGGGCGAGTTTCAAACGCTCGAAGACGTGCAAAAGACCGTCGTTCGCGCGAATGAGCTCGGCCAGCCCATACGCGTCGGCGAGCTCGCCAAAGTTTTTTTCGAGCTCGAGAAAACGACGATAATCAATCGAACGAACGGCATACCGGCGCTCAGCTTGACCGTGTTAAAAAAGGAGACCGCCGACGCCGTCGACCTGGTCCGCGACGTCAAAGCGCGAATCAACGAGCTGCGCCCCACTCTCCTGAAAGACGTGCGGATCGATTTCGTCAACGATCTTTCGATCTTCGTCGAGCGCCGCCTCAGTATTTTGACCGGAAACCTGCTCATCGGCTTGGCGCTCGTCTTGTTGTTTCTACCTTTGTTGATTCCAATGCGTTTTTCGCTCCTCATCGCGCTGGGTGAGCCCTTCGCTTTCTTGGGTGCGCTTTTGTTTCTGTATTGGTGGGGTCATGGAATCAACCTGATTTCAATGATGGGATTGATCATCGTTTCGGGCATTCTGGTCGACGACTCGATCGTCGTGACCGAAAACGCCGTTCGTCTCATCGAAGACGAGGGCGTCGACCCGAAAGAAGCGGCCATTTCGGGCACCATGCAGATCATGGGGCCCGTCGCGGCTTCGGTGGCGACGACCTCATTCGTGTTTTTGCCCATGATGTTCATGAGCGGAATTTTCGGTAAGTTCATCCGCGAGATTCCCATTGCGGTCATCACCTGCCTGGCCGTGAGCCTCTTCGAGACTTATTTCATTCTCCCCGCCCACATCAGCCATTGGATTCGCAAGAAGGGAGCCGACCCCGCCCCGAAACAGCACGGCCCGCTCACGCGTTTTCTCATCCGCTCGCGCGGTTTTTGGGAGGACAAAATCGTCCCGACGTACATCCGTTGGCTGGAGCTGACCCTCAACTACCGGTATGTGGTCGCCGCCGGTGTCATCGTCTTGTTCATAGGATCGATCTTCATGGCCACCAACGTGATGAAGTTCATTCTCTTTCCGCGGGAAGGCATTGAAATATTCTTTTTGCGCGTCGAAGCGCCGACCGGCTCCTCGCTGGAACAAACATCGGAGATCATGAAGCCTTTCGAAAAGACCATCTCCGAGCTGCCCGGCCACGAGCTCGATGCCTTCACCACTAGCGTGGGCATTCAGCAGCAGGATCCCAACGATCCCTTCACCCGCCGCGGAAGCGAAATCGCGCAGATCTCGGTTTTCTTGACTCCTGAAACCCAGCGCGACCGGCAAGCCGACGACATCATCGCCGATCTCAGGCAAAAAATCGGAACGCCCGAAGGGCTGAAGGTCAGCTTCTCCCGCGTCAATCCGGGACCGCCGCAAGGCAAACCGGTCAGCATCGGCGTTCGGGCGGCGAACTACGACGACATTTTGCCGGTCGTACGTGAAATCAAGGAGATGCTCACCAAACAGCCGGGCGTGACCGACATCGAAGACTCGTACACGCTCGGCAAAGAAGAGCTGATCGTCAACGTCAACTCGAATGAGGCCGCGGCGGCCGGTTTGTCGGTTGCCCAAGTGGCGAACTCGGTGCGCGCGTCGTACGAGGGCCTCGTTGCCACTACGATTCGTGAGCTCGATGAAGAGATAAACGTTCGCGTGTCGTTGCCCCGCCAAGAGCGCGCCGACGCTTCGGTGCTCGAGGAGATTCTGGTGCCCAACGCGATGGGGAATCTCGTTGAGCTCGGCCGCGTCGCGAAGCTCAGCAAGTC
>DASUEL010000537.1:0-3340 GCA_036275095.1 Bdellovibrionales bacterium | reverse complement strand
CTCTTTCTTCAGCAAGGTACGGCGCGGTCTCGCGGCCGGCCGATGCGGCCAGATCGTGGCGCGCTGACTCTAGCCTGGCCCGCGGCAAAAAAAAGCCCGGGCCGAAACCCGGGCTCAACAGATGAATTAAAGTACGTACTTGATTAGGACAACGTGTTCGCGAAGAGCATTTCGCGATACTTCGGCAACGGCCAGTACTCGTCGGCAACCAGCGTCTCGGCCCGGTCGGCGGCGGCGCGAAGCGCGGCGGCCACCGGTTGCGCGTCTTTCGCGAGCATGCGCATCTTGCCGGCTTCGTCGTGGCTGGAACGGATCTTCGTGAGCACGTCCTCGAGTTTTTCGAGGCCGCCCATCACGTCGCCCAGGCATTCTTCCAGCGCTTTCACGCGTTTCAGGTGCAGCGCCTTCACGGGTGCCGCCGTGAGGCCGGCGTGAGTCGCGTTCAGCGCCGTGAGCTGCTTTTCGACGGCCGGAATGACGTACGAGTTGACCAGCTCACCGAGGGTTCCCATCTCGATTTCGAGCGTCTTCACGTAGCGCTCGACCGCGATGTGGTAGCGGCTCGCGATCTCCTCGCGGGTGAGCACTTTCGTCTCGACGAGGAAGTTCGTCGCTTTCGTGTCGTTGAGCATTTCGAGAGCTTCGGCCGAGCTCGAGAGAATCGGAAGACCGCGTTTTTTCGCTTCGGCTTTCCATTCATCCGAGTAGCCATTACCTTCGAAGCGGACGGCTTTGGTTTCGAGCACGAGCTGGCGTACGAGATCCATCACGGCCTCGTCGCGGTTCGTCTTCGTCTTCAAAAGCGTCTTCAGCCGGGCGTTGCACTCGCGGAACGCGGCGGCGGCCGCGGCGTTGAGAATCGCCATCGGGACTGCGACGTTGGCCGAGCTTCCGACGGCGCGGAACTCGAACTTGTTGCCAGTGAACGCGAAGGGACTGGTGCGGTTACGGTCGGTGTAGTCGCGCGAGATGTCGGGGAGCTTATCAACGCCGAGATCGATGATTTGGCGCTCCGTCGCGGCGGCCACTTTGCCGGCCTCGATCTGATCGAGGATCTGGCTGAGCATCGAGCCCAAGAAGACCGAGATGATCGCGGGCGGAGCTTCGTTGGCGCCGAGGCGATGGTCGTTTCCGGGCGAGGCGATCGCGGCGCGCAGAACCGAGGCGTGATCATGAACTGCTTTCAGCACGACGCTTAGAACGGCGAGAAAGCGCAGGTTCTGGTGCGGCGTCGTTCCGGGGTCGAGCAGGTTCTCGCCTTTGTCATTCGACATCGACCAGTTGTTGTGCTTGCCCGAGCCGTTAATGCCGGCGAAAGGCTTTTCATGCAGCAAGCAGACGAAACCGTGCCGGAGCGCCGTGCGCTTGAGCACTTCCATCGTCAGCGTGTTGTGATCGGCGCTGATGTTGACGTCTTCGAAGATCGGCGCGAGCTCGTACTGGGCGGGCGCGACTTCGTTGTGGCGGGTCTTCACCGGAATGCCGAGCTTGTAGAGCTCGTGCTCGCACTCTTCCATGAACGCCTTCACGCGTCGGGGAATCGAGCCGAAGTAGTGATCTTCGAGCTGCTGCCCGCGAACCGAGGGCGCGCCGAGCAGCGTGCGCCCGGTCATGATCAGGTCGGGGCGAAGAGCCATGAAGTTCTTGTCGATCAGGAAGTATTCTTGTTCGGCGCCCAGCGTGGTGTTTACGCGCTTGACGTCGACGTCGCCCAAAAGTTTCAAAAACTCGCAGGCCTCGTTTGAAACGGCTTCGATCGAGCGGAGGAGCGGAACTTTATTGTCGAGCGCCTGGCCGTGGTAACCGAAGAACACGGTCGGAATGCAAAGTGTTTTGCCGCTTTCGTCTTCGACGATGAAGATCGGCGAGGTCGGGTCCCACGCGGTGTAGCCCCGCGCTTCGAAGGTCGAGCGCATTCCGCCCGACGGAAAGCTCGAAGCATCGGGCTCGCCTTGAATCAGTTGCGAGCCGCTGAAGCGCTCGATCACGCGGAGCTCGGAGTGATGGCTGTGTTGAATCGAGATGAAGGCATCGTGTTTTTCGGCGGTCGAGCCGGTCATCGGCTGAAACCAGTGGCAGAAGTGCGTGGCGCCTTTCGAGACGGCCCACTCTTTGACGGCGGCCGCGACTTCATCGGCGGTCTCGCGCGTGAGCTTCTTTCCGTGGTCGAGGGTGCGCAGAAGATTTTGGTAAGCGTCGCGCGAGATGCGCTCGCGCATCTGCGCGAGACCGAAAGTGAGCGACCCGAAGTACTCCGAAATCGGAGCGTTCTGTCCGTTCTTGTTCATGAGTTTCTCTACTTTTCTGGGAGTGGGTTGTACCGAAGCGCGAAGGGCTGAAAGGCGTTCGGTTACACTGGGGACGTCAAGCGTGTTCATCAAGCTTGTCCTTTCTTTGGGTCTGGCAGAATCCGTCTCTTGGCTCAATGGCCGTGCCGGGCTCTACGAAACCGGGTTTTTGAAAGACCATCTCATGGAATCAGACGACTCCGAGGAAACAGTCAGCTTGCTTCACACTATTATAGAACGGGTTACATCCGTCAACGAGTCCGGCTGTCTTCGCAGCCTGCGGGTCGGTTTTCGGCTCTCAGCTCCCGGCTCTCTGGCCCCCGTTCTCAGGTTGAGGAATTGGCGCAACGCGCTAGGCTTTGGTCCAGCCCAGAGAACTGAGGCCTGAGAGCCGGGAGCGGAGAGCCGATACCTGATAAGCCGATCGTGGATTGAACATTTATTTAGTGGAGTACGGCGGGACTCCCACCCGCCATCTTCGGTGGAAACACGTGCTTTCGCCCATGATAAAGGGCCACGCGATCGATCAGAAGTTCCCGGTCGATCGGCTTCGTGAGGTGGTCGTCGCAGCCGGCGGCTAAGCTCTTTTCGCGCTCCTCTTTGAGGGCGTGGGCGGTCAGGGCGAGAATGGGGCGGTCGTAACCGCGTTCGCGCAGTTTGCGGGTGGCCTGGTAGCCGTCCATTTCGGGCATTTGAATGTCCATCAGAATGAGGTCGTACGTGTCGTCGGGGCCCGCGGTTTTTTTGAGCGCTTCCCAGCCGTTGCCCGCGAGGTCGACCGTGGCTCCCGCCATGCGCAAGAAGCGGCTGATGAGGAGCTGATTGTCGGGCAAATCCTCGACGACGAGAATGTGCATGCCGTCGAGGCGCGAGCTTTCGAGGCTCGTCTCGAGCGGGAGCTGCTCGGGCTGCGGCCGCAGATCGAGGCGATCGATCAGGCGAACGCCGTCGATCGGGCCGGCGTCGATCGTGAGCGCGAACGAGGAGCCGTTGACCGCGTCACTGCGCAAGAGCACGAGGTCACCTCCGCGCGCGCGCGCCAGCCGCCTTGA
>DASUEL010000536.1:0-2193 GCA_036275095.1 Bdellovibrionales bacterium | reverse complement strand
TCCCAGAGCTGCTCGGGATTCATCTCGCCCAAGCCCTTATAACGTTGTACGTAGCTGCCCTTCTTGCTGTTCTCCATGACGTAGCTCGTGAACTCGTCATAGCTATGAAACTCGATCGTTTCGCTGTCCGATTCAACCTGAACGGGGAGCGACGTAACGTCGTCGAGAGATTTCCATAGGCTCGTGAGCTCCTGGTACTCGGTTGACGACGCCATATCGAAATCGATAGTGGACACCTGAGTCTGTGCGTGGCGGACCGAAGAAATGACGCCCTTAAAGCAGCTGTGCTCTTCGTCTCGCTCGACCTTGTAGCTCGCTGACGTTGCTTTGTTTTTCGCTTTGGTCGTGAGGTAGTCGCACAAATCAGCAAAGACTTTCTTGCTTTCGCTTTCGGATTTCAGGGTCTCTTCGAGATTCACTTTGTTCCGAATCGCAAAAATCAACGCCTCAGACTCGAATTTCGAAGACAGTGTCTTTAGAAGATTGAAGAAGCGCTGGGTGTTGAACACGAACTTCTTCATTCGCTCGATTTCAAATGCCCCTTTTAGTGATTTGATCTTCAGCTGGTTCAGGCCCGTCTCAAGCAGATATTCCGTAAGATTTTTATCGTCTTTTAGATATCGCTCAGAATTGCCCTTCTTAACGCGATAAAGTGGCGGCTGCGCGATGTAGACGAATCCGCGCTCGAGTATCGCCGGCATCTGACGATAGAAGAACGTCAACAAAAGCGTGCGAATGTGCGATCCGTCGACGTCGGCATCAGTCATGATGATGATCTTGTGGTAACGAATCTTTTCGACATCGGCGTCTTTGCCGATCCCGCTTCCGAGCGCCGAAATCATCATTCGGATCTCGTCATTCGTGAGCATCTTGTCGAAACGTGCTTTTTCAACGTTTAGAATTTTGCCCTTGAGGGGAAGTACGGCTTGAGTTTTGCGGTCGCGAGCTTGCTTCGCAGAGCCACCGGCCGAGTCACCTTCTACCAAATACAGTTCACAAAGCGCGGGATCGCGCTCCTGACAGTCTGCCATTTTGCCCGGAAGTGAGCCGCCATCTAATGCGGTCTTGCGGCGGGTGAGCTCGCGCGCTTTACGTGCGGCAATACGGGCACGGGCCGCATCCGAGCATTTCCCGACGACGATTTTGGCCTGGGCCGGGAAACGATCGAGCCAGTCTGCGATTTTTTCGCCGACTAGCGTTTCAACCACGCCTTTGACTTCGCTTGTTCCAAGCTTCGTTTTAGTCTGGCCTTCGAACTGCGGTTCGGGAACTTTCACGCTAATTACGCAGGCAAGCCCTTCGCGAATGTCGTCACCCTCGAGGCCTCCTTCGAGATCCTTGAGGAAGTTGGCCTTGGCCGCATAGTTGTTGATGGCCCGGGTCAGGGCCGTTCTGAAACCGACGAGGTGTGTACCACCTTCAATGGTATTGATGTTGTTACAGTACGTGTAGATCGACTCCGAGTAAGAGTCGTTCCACTGCATCGCGATCTCGACTTCGACTTTGTCTTTTGAGCCTTTGAAGTAAATCACTTCGGGATTGAGCGGTTTGCGCGATTCATTCAGGTAAGAGACGAATTCGATGATGCCCTTTTCGAAATAAAAACGCTGTTTCTTGTCGGTGCGGGCATCAATGAGGGTAATGCTCAGGCCCGGGTTCAAAAACGCGAGTTCGCGAAAACGATTTGCAAGAATGTCGAAGTTATATGTGATGGATTCATCTTTGAAGATTTCACGGTCAGGCTTGAACGTAACTTTGGTACCTGTCTTGTCTGTCGTACCGAGCGCCTCGACGCCGCCTTGGGGGGCGCCCTTTTCATAAATTTGCTTCCAAACGCGGCCTTCGCGTTTCACTTCGACTGCACATTTTGCCGAAAGCGCATTTACGACAGAGGCTCCCACACCGTGAAGGCCGCCTGAAACCTTGTATGTATCGCTGTTGAACTTGCCGCCCGCGTGAAGAACGGTCATGACGACTTCAAGTGCCGATTTACCGGTTCCATGCTGAGCGACAGGAATTCCGCGGCCGTCGTCTTCGACGGAAATGGATTCATCGGCATGAATCGTCACTTCGATGTTTTTGCAGAAACCCGCGAGTGACTCGTCGACGGCGTTATCTACGATCTCGTACACGAGGTGGTGGTAACCACGTTGACCGGTGTCACCGATGTACATACCCGGACGTTTGCGAACG
>DASUEL010000535.1:0-2592 GCA_036275095.1 Bdellovibrionales bacterium | reverse complement strand
CGGGCACGACGCGTGTCCAATCGGAGCCGATCGTTTCGTTGACCTCCTGCCAGGGCGCCCCGTTTTTGAAAATCGAGACCCGAAACGACGTGCCCGGCTCGCCGGTCGCGACGAGCGCCATGGGCTGGCCCGCGAACATGCGCTGCGGAACCTCAAGCGTGAATGGAAACCCTTCGGACGGGTTGAAGACCCGGAATTGAGCGCCCTTGTGGTCGGCCTCGTAAAACTGGATCGCGCCCCCGTTGACGATCGGCGCACTCGAGTTGGCCATGAGGGTGGCGAGCGCGGAACGAAGTTTCGGAACGACGAGTGAGCCGTTGCTGAAATGGCCGGCCTTGATCATGACGTGAGTCTCGACCGGCACGCCGACGCCGCGAAGTTTCTGCGCGTACTCGACCTGTTGATTAAACGGCACGAGGCTGTCGTGAGAGCCGATCTCGAGGAGCACTTCGGTTCCCGCCGCGCGAAGGGCGGTTACGAACCGGTCCGAAATCAAGGAGTGGCTCGCATTGACCTCGTTCGGGTCGGAGTAGCCGGTCGTCAGCTTTACGCCTGAGGCGACCGCGTTCAGGCCCGCCAGGCTCGGCGAGCCGCAGCCCGGGTGCGTCCAGCCCGGCTTCCACGAGCCTACGAGACCGATGATCGTGTCGAGATGGCCTTGTACGGTCGGAAAGGTCGCGCCATAAACCGGAAAGTATCCGCCCATTTTCACCGGCGGAACGGCCGCGTGCGCGAAGCGAACTCGATAGTTACGAATCGGGTTCGACGCGATCATGAGTGACGTCGAGCCGCCGCGTGAAGTGCCGAAGGTAATCAGGCGTTCGCGGTCGGCCGCGAAATTGGCGACAATGTACTCGACGACCATGTTGATGAGCTGGCGGGAGCGCGCGGTCTGCGTGCCGGAGCCGATGGCACCGCCGCCGTTCCACATGACGCCAATGGCGCCGCCACCGCTTGCGCTGCCCGCGACCAGATCGATGATGGTTTTACCCTCGCCGAAAAGACCGAAGGCGTTTTGGTTGATGTCGTAGAAACCGCTGAACAGCACAGGGTAGCTGCCCGAGCGCGTCCAGTTGGGCGGCAGCACGACCGTAATCATCGACTCCGCGATTTGAATGCCGCTGACCATCTGAACGTAACCCGGTGTCTGTGCAACGCGGCCGCCCGCGACGGCATCAGGGCGCAAGTAGCGAAGTGGAACGCCGTTTCGCTGGCACGCCTGTTCCGCATAATCTACCGCAAAGTCGTTCGTGATAGCCTGAATCGAATAGTCATTCCCGACGCCGCGGTCGACGTCAGGTACGAAGGAAGAGCCATAGGTGTAATCGCAGGCACCTGCTTGGGAGCGGCCCATAGCCGGCTGGCCTGAGGCATTCGGGGCGCGGCCGCCGTTCCAATGGGTGACGATAGGAAGCTCGTGCGGTTGAGCGCAGGCGGCGGAGTGCGCGGCCGCGGTGAGGACCGGCAGAGCTCGAGGCCCCATCGCAAGCTCGTCGCCCAGTGCGCAGCAAACTTCACCGTCGGACCCCGTCGATGAAGCGTCTCTCTGCTCGCCGAGCCGGAAGCCCGTTCCGCAGTTTGTGTAGGCACCGGCCGAGAATGCGATTGCAGCGGCCAAGATCGCAATGCGCTTGTAGGCACCGAGTTTCATGTTGATGATCATTTATTGGCCCCCCCTGGGACTACACTACGTGCAAGTCATTTCATTCCAAACGCCATGCCACGCCGGTGTTTAAAAGAGGCGGTGTCCGTGATTGAAATATTGCCTGCTATTTCTATCTTCGGAAGATTTTCAGGATTTCTCTCGGGGTACCGGGCACTTAGTGCTGCCGTCTAGATTGCAACCAGATGCCTTAGGTTCGACGCCTCAATATGAGATTGAATCGGATTCGATTTAGTTCTCTCACCGGCTTACCCTGGCCGAGTATCCGGCCTTTATGCCGGGCTGGACGTTTCGGCCCGAAGTCGGAACACGGTCGCGCAATCTAGAACGCGAGCAATATCAGCGCCGCGATGCTCGCGATGGCCGCGATCGAGGTGAGAAGCGAGCGCTTCTCGTTGCTCTCGGGAGCCGACGGCTTCATCTCGGCCACGAGCATCTCGGGCGACAATTGTTTTTTGAAGCGGTCTTTCAGCGCGTAATTCTCTTGAAGACGCTGATGCTCTTTCGGAAGCCTGACGAGCGACTTCTCGCGCAGAAGCGTGAGATCGGTCACGCGGCGAATCTCGACCGTCAATATGTCGCGCTCGACATCGGTAACGATGCCATCGGCGATCACGGTGACTTGGCCGCCCTCTTGAAAAAGCGGGCTCGAGCCGGTGAGACGAACCCACTGAACGGCGTCGCCTTTTTGCACGACGGCGTCGGTTCCGATTTCGACTTTCGCGTACATCGCGCGGCCTTCTTCAAACACCGCCTTGCCGATGAGCGGGTCGACGATATGAAAACCTTGATACGGAACGCTGGCCACGAAATCGCGAATCAGCTTGAGAGCAGCGCCCTCGATTTGGTCGTTGATCGGCATCGAGGGATGAAGCTGAAACTGATTGCGCCAAAGTGTGACGCCAGTCTCGCCGTTGTAGGCCACCATG
>DASUEL010000534.1:0-4495 GCA_036275095.1 Bdellovibrionales bacterium | reverse complement strand
TTCGCTCGGCGCTTTGCCTTCGGCCACGCGCTGCGCGACCTTTTGAACGGCTTCGAGCGACTTCGCTACGCCGGATTCCTTCACCGCGGGCTTCGTTTCGCCTTTAGTTTCGGAGCCGGTGTTCTTCGCAAGCGTCGGCTTGGCGGCCTCGGCCTGAGCAAGATCTTCTTTTTTGGTATTTACGAATTCATCTTCAAGATTCGCGATGTCTTCCTCGGTCAGCGCGTCTTGAGGTGCGACGTCGAGAGCCTTTGGGTCGACTGAAGCGGTATCGCGGAATGCTTCATCGGCTTCGCCGTCGTTGGCGACTTTCTTATGTTGGCTGTCGCTGAATTGCTTGCCAACGAAGGTGCCGATGGAAAATGAGAGCAGCGAAATGAAGAAGATAAGTACCAACTTCACCAGTGTATCTGCCCGTGAGCCACCGTATTGATTGAACATCTGTGTTCTCCCTTGTTTCCGCCACGGGTGCACATCAAGTCCCATGGTTCTCCGCCTACTTTATCGACGAAGTGCTGCAAATCTTGAATACTTTTAGGCTACAGTCTTTCGCCGCCCCGGTCAATTTTGTTCCCCTTGACAAAGGCCCGGGGGACGTTGGTTATGTCGGTTATGAATTTGCAACTCGCCCTTCGTGCAGCACTCGAAGCATCAGCTGAATCCAGAAAGATTCTAAAAAGCTATTTTGGCCGCGTCCTCAGCGTCGACGAAAAACCGGGTGCTGGTCTCGTCTCCGAGGCCGATCGTGAAAGTGAAAGAATTATTCAGTCCGTGCTATCGCGCCATCTCCCGGAGGCCGGCTTTTTGGGTGAGGAGGCGGGCTTCGACAAGAAGTCGACCACGGGCCTGACTTGGGTCGTGGATCCGCTCGATGGAACTCATAATTTCGTTTCGGGGTTTCCGATCTATTGCTCCAGCATCGCGCTCGTCAGAGACGGAGAGCCAGTAGTCGGAGTTATCGATGCGCCCGATCTCGGGCTTACGTTCCATGCGTGCAGAGGCCAAGGCGCATTTCTGAACGAGAGGCCTATTCGCGTAACGAATAAGCCGATGAAGCACGCATTGCTGTGCACGGGCTTTTCATATCATCAAGGTAAGACCCTCGACGATCAGGTCGAGATCTTCCGCCGCTTTATGCATAGATCGCTCGGCGTGCGCAGGCCGGGTGCGGCAGCGCTCGATCTGGCGTGGGTTGCAAACGGGGCTTTCGGCGGGTTTTGGGAGCGCGGCCTCCAGCCCTGGGACATGGCCGCGGGTATCGTGCTCGTTGAAGAGGCTGGCGGCCTCACGTCGGACTACAAAGGTGCTAAACTCGAGCTTGATAGCGACACTGTGCTCGTCGGGGCTCCGCATTTGCACCGCGAAATGCTCGAGATCATGAATCTCGCGCCGTCGAACCAATAGCCGTCAAAAAACTGACCCGGTTTGTAGGCACTTTCGTCAAAAATCAGTGAGCGTCCAGCCGGCGTGGGCATCACCGTTTCGTACTCCGGCCCAAATCCCCTCTAAAGGTCGTATTGGCACAACACGTGCTCCAACTCGAAGTTGACAGACCTTTGACTTCTCACGTGAGGGATTTTAAATGGCCGAACAAAATGCGGCGCAGACAGAACCTACCGCCGAAAAACCACCCGAGATAAAAGTCCAGCGCCCGACTTTTTTCATCGTACTGGCCGTCTTGAACATGGTCGTAGTGGCCGCAGTCGCGTTTCTTCTCTATAAGGGACGCCAGAAAGAAGCCGCCCAGCCAAAGATCGATGACGTGATCAAAGGCGAGGCACAGGCTCAGCAAGACGACAAGGCCGAGGACGAACAATACATCGGAACATTGATTCCAATGGAGACGTTCCTCGTCAACCTCGCCGGCAGCCGCGGAAACAAAGTCGCCAAGATCAACCTGGAGCTCGAAGTCGATGGGCCCAAGGTTCAAGAAGAAATCGAAAAAAGAAAACCTCAAGTCCGCGACATCATCATCATTTTGCTTTCAGGCAAGACGTTCGAACAGGTTTCGACGAAAGAGGGAAAAGATGCTCTTCGTGACGAAATCCGCGACACGGTCAACTCGTTCCTGACGAAAGGCCTGATCAAACGAGTCTACTTCACTGAATTCATCTTTAACTAACGGGAGAAAGAATGAGTCAGGTCCTTTCGCAAAGTGAAGTTGATGCCCTCCTAGCCGCGGTCTCCGACGGCGAAGTGGCAACCGGGGGCGGCGAGGCGCCCGATAAAGGCGTGGTGGTGTACGACCTCACCACCCAAGACCGGATTATCCGCGGCCGTTTGCCTCAGCTTGATGTTATCTACGAGCGCTTCATGCGCTCGTTCCGCGTTTCGCTCTCGAGCGCCTTAAGACGAATCGCGACGCTGAACCACGCGAGCACCGATTTCTTGAAATTCGGCGAATTCATCAACACCCTGCCGATGCCGACGTGCATGAGTGTGCTCCGATTCAACGCGCTCCGCGGCTCGGCCCTTTTCGTCATCGAAAGCAAGCTGACGTACTCACTCGTCGATAGCTTCTTCGGTGGCACCGACGTTCCGTATACAAAAATAGAAGGAAAGGACTTCACGCCGATCGAGCTTTCGATCATCCGCCGCGTCGTGGAGCTCGCCATTACGGATCTCGAAAACGCGTGGTCTTCGGTCGCCAAGATCGATTGCAGCTTCGTGCGTACCGAGGTGAATCCACAGTTCGTGGGTATCGTGCCGCCAACCGACGTCGTGATCGCAACCACGTTCGACGTCGAGCTCGAAAACACGAACGGTACGATCACCTTCGTGATCCCGTACGCGACGATCGAGCCCATCAAACAAAAGCTGTCGTCGGGCTTCCAGGTCGAAACCGACCAGACCGACAAAAAACTCTGGACTTCAATCATTCGCGACCAGCTCGTCGACACCGAGGTCAATCTCCACGTGAACCTCGGCGAGACCGAAATCACTCTGAATGAGCTGATGGAGCTGAAACCGGGCGACGTGATCCATCTCGATCAAGACGCGACCGGCGAGTTCGACATCCATGTAGAAGACGTAAAAAAGTTTAAGGGTTATTACGGCGTCAACCACGGAAACGTCGCCGTTCAAATTACCCGGACCATAGATAAGTAAGGGGGCTCGAATGGCAGATGACTCAAACTTAGCAAAGGCGGCGGACGACCTAATGGGCCTCGCGGCGGCCGACGGGCCCGGCGACGGGCAGGGACAGAACCCCGGCGAAAAGGAGAAGGATCAGCGCAATCTAGATTTGATTCTTGATATCCCGCTTCGCGTAACCGTCGAGCTCGGCCGCACCAAAATGGTCGTTTCCGAGCTTTTGAACCTCGGCCAGGGTAGCGTCATCGAGCTGAATAAGCTCGCGGGCGAGCCACTCGAGGTCTTGGTGAATGACAAACTCGTGGCGCGCGGCGAAGCCGTCGTGGTCAACGAGAAATTCGGCGTTCGCTTAACCGACATTATTTCTCCCACCGAGCGCGTTGCTCAACTGAAGTGAGGATGACATGCACATTTTGCTGATTTTGCTGGCTAGCTTCTCGGTTCTTGCCGCCGAAGCCACCCGGCCTGTGACTGAGTCCGCCGAGGAGCGCATTCTCGCCGCAAGCGATGAAGACGCGGCACTATTGCTCGCGGAAGAATTCAAAAACGCAAAGGCCGAAGCGTCGCCCGAAAAAGCCGTCGATGTCACGGGTGAGGCCGCCGAAGACGGCCAGGCGCAGGTCGCCGAAGCGAAGTTGAATCTCAAAGAATCACAGATTCCGGTATTGGCTGACTCGAAAAAGGCGAAAGAGGAGCCGGCTCAGTCTCCAATTCGCAAGATGGTCATAAGCCTCGGCATTATTCTCGCCGCGATCCTGGGCGTCGCTTATGCCGCGAGAAAGTGGCTGGTCCAGAAGAAGACAAATACTCCAAATGCGCAGATTCGAATAGTCACTCAGCAGTATCTCGGCCCTCGAAAAAGCCTCGCGATCGTATACGTCGCAGGCGAGTCGCTCCTGGTCGGTATTACCGACAACCAGATCAATCTGATCAAGCAACTTTCGTTGATCGACGACGAATTGCCCGGAAACCTCCCGCAACGTTTCGACGATACGCTGAGCTATACGGAGGCCACTCAGCCTGAGGCCGGCGAGTCGTTCTCAATGAAAGGCCTCAAAGACATCGTTTCAAACCGCTTGCGCAACATGAGGGAGATCTGAGTGAAGAAGGCGTGGGCATTCGCATTTCTGGGCGTGTTTCTGGCCGGCAGCTTCGCGGCGGCCCAGGGCGTGACTCTCCCATCGGTGCAGTTCGGCTTCAAAGATGCGAACTCGCCGCAAGAAACGGTCAACGTCATCAAAATTCTGATGATGTTGACGGTCCTGACGCTCGCGCCGGCGATCTTGATCATGATGACGAGCTTCACGCGCATTATCATCGTTTTGTCGTTTCTGCGCCACGCACTGGGAACACAGCAGATGCCACCCAACCAAATGCTCGTTGGGCTTGCGATGTTTCTTAC
>DASUEL010000533.1:0-3614 GCA_036275095.1 Bdellovibrionales bacterium | reverse complement strand
CGTCACGGTATCGGCCGAAGACGTGGCGCCGGTGCCAGACGGCTTGAGCCCCGCAGAGGCCACGGCGCTCGGGACGCAGTTTTGCACGGCCTGGTATGCGGCCGAAGTCGCGGTGCGCCTGCATCGGGGCGATCGCGTGCTCGTTCATGCGGCAGCGGGCGGTGTGGGCGTGGCGCTCGTTCAAATCGCCAAGCGCCACGGCTGTGAAATTTTCGGCACCGCCAGCGCCCCCCCGAAACTCGAGCTCCTTCGTGAGCTCGGCGTCGACCACCCGATCAATTACCGCGAAAAAGATTTCGAAGCGGAGATTCGCCACCTCACCGGCCGCGAAGGCGTCGATTTCGTCTTCGACTCCATCGGCGGGATGACTTACAAAAAAAGCATGCGGCTGCTGAAGCCCGGGGGCTCGATGGTCACGTTCGGGGTCGCTGAAATGGCGGCGCCCAGGCGAAATCCGCTGAAAGCGCTGAAGATGCTGGCGGGCTTCGGGCTGGTCTCCCCGCTGTCGCTTCTGAGCAAATCGCAAGCGGTCATCGGGATCAACATGCTCCAGCTCAGCCAGCACCGCACCCACGTTTTGCGTGAATGCATCCGCGACGTCGTGACGGCGGCCTCGAAGCGCGAGCTCCGCCCGATCGTCGGAGCGGTCTTCAAAGCCGAAGACGTCGCCCAAGCGCACGAGCTTCTCGGCAGCGGAAAATCCACCGGCAAAGTCGCTCTCATCTGGTAAGACAGTTCCCGCCGTCTCGATTCGAGACGCTTTCGCGCCACATTTGTCAGGTCTTTTACCGAAGGCGTTCGATTATTCTGAATGTGATCGAACGGGGGGGAAAATGAGCCCAAACGTGGAATCGAGTCCGCTTCGGCTGACCGTGAAGATTTCGATTGTCACTATGGCACTGGCCGCCGGTTGTGCCCAAAAAAGCCAATTGCGCTTCTCAGATTCGGATTCAACTTCAGCCTCATCTTCGTCGGACGAATTCTTCAGGTGCGAGATCCCCGACAGCGCGGGCTCCAGCGGCATACAGCGCCTGACGAAATATGAAATCGTCAACACCCTGACCGACATTTTCGGCGCCACCGTCGTCGCCGACGCCAAAGCGCGGATTGACGCGCTTCCCGGCGACAACGTGACCGAACTGTTCGATTCAATCGAACGAAGCGTTTCGGCTACGCTCATTCAAGCACAATTCGATCTAGCTAAAGCAATCGCGACGGCCGCGACCGCGACGGACGGCCGCATCTCAAGCTTTGCCGGTGCCTGCTTTCTCACCACGACTCTGACCAATTCGTGCATCGACAACTTTATCAGCTCCACCGGCTTGAAAATCTATCGTCGGCCCTTGAGGAGCGACGAAATCACTGAGCTGCGGACGTTTTATATTGCGAATGCATCGACCCGGCGTGAGGGCCTGAATATGGTCTTGTCGGCTATGCTCATTGAACCTGAGTTTCACTACCGGCTCGAAGGGGGGGGCGCCGAAGTCGAACCCGGTACGCTCGAGTTAACCCCCTACGAATTGGCCTCGAGACTCTCTTACACCCTGTGGGGCTCACTCCCCGACGCGGCTCTGTTCGCTCGAGCCGCCGACGGTTCGATCGCCACCGCCGATGGCCTCAAGCAAGAGTTCGATCGCATGATATCAAGCGCGAAGGCCCGCAGTCACATCAAGTATTTCTATCGCCAGTGGCTGGAGCTCAACAAGAGTGTTTCGGCCGGCTACTCGACTGAGTTTCTCGAGGGAATTTCAACGACTGGTCTCATCACGTCCATGGAGAAAGAGCTCGAGGACTTCATCGAGTACGTCATTTGGACCAAAAAAGGAGGCGTTTCCGATCTTCTCACCTCTAAGGCCTCGTTCGTTTCCAATGCGGCCCTCGCTCAGATTTACAACTCCCCGCAGTGGACGCCAGGCTCGGTCCCCGTCGAGCTGCCGGCCGGCGAACGCAGCGGCCTGCTCACGCGGGCGCGGTACCTCGCCACAGGCGACGACGAAACTCATCCGTTTCGGCGCGGCTCACGCGTGCTCTCCGGATTTTTGTGCTATCGCCCGCCGCGCCCTGATTCTGAAGGTCTTCCCGAAGGGGCGCTCGACGAGCCGGCGTTCGACGCACTGGCCTCGACCCGTCATCGTTTCGAAGCCAAAACGCTGGGAGCTGACTGCACGAGCTGCCACTCCAAAATCAATCCGATGGCCTTCACTCTCGAAGCTTACGATGCGCTCGGCCGGTTTCGGACTACCGAGCGCATTCGCGACCCTTCCACTCACGCGGTACTTAATGAAGTGCCGGTCGATGCGATTGCGACCTACGTTTTCGGGCCGGCCGGCCCGCGCACGATGAACGGCCCCGTCGAGCTCAGCCACGCGCTCTCGACGACTCAAGTCGCCGACGCGTGCTTCGTGCGGCAATGGTATCGATTCAGCCGCGGAAAGATCGACTCCGGCGAAGATCATTGTTCCTTGAAGCCCATGTTCGAATCGCTCACGGCCGAAGGCGGATCGATCCTGAAGGTGATCGAGTCGTCAGTTCTGCAACCCCAGTTTCGCCTGCGCCGCCTGGCACAATAGAGGAGCATGCCCCATGAAAACGAACAAGACTCTCTCACGAAGACAATTTCTGGCAGGAACCGGAGGCGCCTATCTGACGCTGCCCTTTTTGCCTTCTTTGCTGCCCAAAACCGCCTGGGCGCAGACGGTTTCGCCGCCCAAAAGGCTCGTGGCCATGTTGACCATGAACGGCACGAACAAGGCGACGTGGTACCCGGCAGTTGATCCGACAACGGTCATCGCACCCAATGTGCGGGCGTCCAGCTTTGCGGCCACATCCGGGAATATTTCGACCATTCACGGCGCCGAGCTCAGCGCTTTGAAATCGAAAGTCTTATTAATTCGCGGACTGGACTCGGTCGCAGCGCCCGGGCACAGCCGTTCCGAAATACTGGCCTGCGCCCACGTTGATCCCAACGGGCTCGACACCTCATCAACTGGAATCAGCATCGATCAGGTTCTGGGCGCGTCGAAAAAGGTCTATCAGGCGGAGCCCAAGATGCGAACGCTCTCGGTTATCGGCTCCAAGCGTGGAGATAATATTTCATTCATAAGCTCCGGCGGCACGATTGTGCCCGCGCCCTTCTTCTACGACATGAAAACCGCCTTCGAGAACCTTTTCTCGGGCGTCGGGGCAGGTTCGCAGATCGAAGCGATGAAAGCCAAAGATCTGACACTCGTCGACCGCGTGTTTCAACAATACAAACGCGTGATGACGAGCACGCAGCTGAGCCAAAGCGACCGGATGCGGCTGGACTCGCATGTCACACACGTATTCGAGCTCGAAAAACGCATCAAAGAATTCGCAGTCGCCTCGGGTTGCGTCGTACCGCCGGCGGGAGTTCCGCACCCGGTCAGCGGCGACGCTTTCGCAATCATCGGCAGCACGAACCAGGCGACGTTTGAAGCCTACCTCAACAACATGATGGACTTGATCGTCGGGGCGTTGAGATGTGACCTGACCCGGCTCGTGTGCTTTACGCCGTTTGATCACAACGTATGGTTCAAGTTCATTCCTTCGATGTACGGCTCGATTCATACGCTATCTCATAACGGCAACTACCT
>DASUEL010000532.1:0-4417 GCA_036275095.1 Bdellovibrionales bacterium | reverse complement strand
GGGCAAAGTAATTGTCTGGTCTACGCCAGCATTAACTGTCGGTGCCTGATTAGGTGTTGGTGTCGGCGTCGGTGTCGGTGTTGGCGTCGGTGTGGGCGTCGGCGTGGGCGTTGGTGTCGGTGTCGGTGTCGGCGTCGGCGTAGGCGTCGGTGTTGGCGTGGGTTCGATGAGCCATGCATGGACGACCGCAGTTGAGACGTTTCCGACGGTGTCGCGGGCCCGTACGGAGAAGGTGTGGGCGGCCACGCTGAGGTTCGAATAAGACTTCGGGCTCATGCAAGCTTCGGCCATGCCGCCATCGAGACTGCATTCGAAAACGGCGGACTCGTCGGCCGTGAAGGCGAACAGCGCGTTCAGCATTTGCGTCGGGTTGGCGGGGCTCGACGTGATGGTCACATTGGGCGCCGTCGCATCGACGAGCCAAGAGTACGAAACCGGTGATGAGATGTTGCCGACGCCGTCGATCGCGCGAACCGAGAAGGTGTGGTTGCCATTGCCGAGACTCACGAGATTATATGGACTGGTGCACGCGGTGTACGCGCTGCCGTCGAGACGGCATTGAAAGGTGATGCCCGTCCCGCCGCCGTCGGTCGCCGTGAACGAGAAGGTCGCCGTCGGCGCGTTCGTCGCGGCGGCGGGACGGGCGACCAGCTGAACCGCCGGAGCCACCGAGTCGATGATCCACGTAAAGCTCGCGGTCGAAACGTTGTTGGCCGTGTCGGTGGCCTGCACGGAGAAGCGGTGGGTTCCGTCGGCGAGCCCCGCGTAGGATTTCGGAGACGTGCAGTTCGCAAAAGTACCCATGTCGATCGCGCACCGGTACGTGACCATGGCGGGCGACGTGAACGCGAAGGACGCGGATTGCGAATTCGTCGGGCTCGTCGGCGCCGACGTGATGTTCAAGCTCGGCGCCGTCGTGCGAACCATCCATGTGAACGAGACCGGGTCGGACATGTTGCCCGCGCGATCGCGCGATCGCACGGCGAACGCGTGCGAGCCTTCGCCGAGGCCGCTGTAGCTTTTCGGAGAGGTGCACGCGGCGAACGCGCCGCCATCGAGCTGGCACTCAAAGCCCGCAAGCCCGCTGGAGCCGTCGGCGCCGCTGAACGCGAACGTGGCATTCGTGCTGTTCGTCGGGCTCGAAGGCGTCGACGATACCAGGACCGTCGGTTTTACGATGTCGATGAGCCAAGAGAACGACGCATTCGAGCGATTGCCCGCGCGGTCGGTCGCCTGCACTTCGACGGTATGGTTGCCGGCGGTAAGGCCCGGCAGCGCAAGCGGTGACGTGCAAGGCACGGCGGCCGATCCGTCGAAACGGCAAAGATACGAGGCGACACCGCTCCCGGCGCCGTCGCCGGCTTCAAACTCGACGATTGCGTTTTGCACGTTCGACGGGTTTTGAAAGCCCGTCGGGCGAATGCCGGTAGCAAAGCTAGGCGGCTCCGTATCGAGAAGAATCGAGCGCGTCGAATAGACCGGGTTCACCCGGCCCGTTTTACGGTCGGCCACCCAAGCGTAAATCGTCTTGAGACCGTCGCCCGGCGACAATATGAAACTCGTCGGAGGCGTGGCGGACCAACCTTGTGACGGGCCCTGCCCGCCCACGCAGCCGCTCGGCCCGTCGCTTGGGCGCGCGAACTGCAGCTCGCTGAAGCACCAGAGACGGTCCGCCGGCATGGACTCGACCTTGAGTCTCAAAATATTCTGCCGTGAAAACTGCTGGGAACCGGTCTCTCCGTCGTCCAAGATGAACGCCGGTGCATCCGAAGACGCCAGATTTTCTTCTCCGGCGACGCTGCCCTTGAAACCGTTACCGCCGCACGCGGACAAAACCGCGAGCAGCGCCAAATATATGATGAACAAAAGACCCGTCTGAGTCTTTGACAAAAACTTCAAACCCATCGGCATTTAGCCGGGCCGCAACCGGCAGCCGGCTCCCCCACCGTAATGAATGATCAATATCGGTGCCAGGCCACGGGCTCTGAGCCAGCCTGAAAACGGGCCTCGGACGATGAAGTTCTGGTCGCAAACTAACGTCAGTTTAGAAAACGCAATCTGTTTACGATAGGTTCCGCGCCTTGAACAAAAGATGGCCTCGAACAAACCGAAGCCGTTATTCAGTAAATAAATTTCGTTTCAATTTGACTCATCGACCGGGCGCCGGTGTGGCGGTGCTTTCAGGAATTTTATCGAGTGCCTGCTGAACGGCCTCTCGCACGCGATCCGGGCTGAAGCCGGGCCGCACTTTCAGCGTAACGTGAGCCGCGCGATGCATGAGCGAAACCTCCTGGCCCAGCGCCAGCTCCGGGCACTCGGCACCGGCGGGCGTGACATTCAGGCTGACGGTCTGCCCCGCCTCACCTGAGAGCTCAATCGTTAGATCGGAGCTCTTGCTCCCGGCCGCCACTTTTACGACGGCCGTGAGCTGGGGAGAAAGCGGAACGTTGATGAGAAGCGGCTGGCTGCGCGGAGTCCCGTCGGTGTTGAAAAGCTCACCGCTGGCATTGCGCGCCACCGTACCCATGGCGTGGTTCACGACGCCGTCGCTCGTTTTCAAAACGTTTCCAGTCGGATAATAAAGCACGTCATCGCTCGAGCGAAAGACGGAGCCGGAGCCGAAGTAGATGGTACCCGAGGTGTTCATCAGCACCGTTCCGAGCGGATAATAAAACGTTCCGTTCGCGGCGATCATGTTCGGACCGTTCGCGTAATTGAAGGCCCGCTGACCGCAATTGACCGCAAAGGCTTGGGCGACCGCAGGCAGCAGCAGCAAAGCCATAATCATCGGGACAATCGCGAAAAAAATGGAAGAGCGCATAACCACCTCCGGCCGACACCAAGAACCTGCCACCGCACGCCCGCCGATTCAATTACAGATTCGAACACGATTGAGAGAGACCCTGTAAAGCAGGCGGCAAGCGCGCCCCGGCAACTAATTCGTGTCTTTTAGCCGCCGAATGCGCTCGCCGGTGTGCGGATGCGTAGAAAGAAAGTCGGGCCCCGCGTCCGGCTCATCGCGATGGAACTTCGACATCAAGCCGAGTATCTCACCCAAGAGCGCGGGGCTCTCGCCGCGCTCTTTGAGGGCGGCGGCTGCGAAATCGTCGGCTTCGAGCTCGAAGCCGCGCGAGTAGGCGCTCGAGAGGAGCGCTAACGGCAGGTTCGTCAGATCGAGTCCGCCGGTCAAAACGACCAAGTACACGGAAATCGCCGAAGACTCGATCAGCAGTTTCATCGAATGGTGGTGAACCACATGGCCGATCTCGTGATAAAGGACGGCCCGAATCTGCGAGGAATTTTGCGCGAGCTTGACGAGCTCGTCAGTCAGTAGAATCGTTCCATCAGGCAAGGCGAAGGCGTTCGGCCCGATCCGGCTCTTGCGGCTCAAGAACGTGAGGCTCAGCTGGGGATACGTCGCCGCGAGCTCGCCGAAGAGCCCCTCGAGCTCCGCTGTTTTCGCGGCATCGAGTTCGCTGGGAGCCACGAGCCCGGTGCGCTCGAAGAAGTCGAGGGCCTGTCGTGAAATCAAAGTTCGCCCGCTCTGCGGTACGAGCGGGGCGAGCTTGCCCGCGACGGCGGGAACGATCACGAAGTACCCGAAGATCATGAAGGCGATCATGAACGCCGCAGCCGTGAGCGCGGTTCGTGAGCTTCGCTCGAGCCGGTCTACGGATCCGTCGATCGAGATCGAAGTGAACAGCCGGTCGATGCCATCATTGTCGAATGTTTCGAAACGCCGCCCATCTTCGAACGTGAGCGCGCGGGGGATCGTTCCAATTCGGCCCGACACGAGCACTCTATTCTTGAAATACACCGTTTCGGTGCCGTCCTCCAGACGCAGACGGACCTGCCCGCCGGCTCCGAAAACGGTGGCTTCGAGACGCGCCGACGATTTGCCGTCGAACAGCCAGCCGCGCACTTCCATCAGAAGCCCACGTCGATGTCCCAAAAATCCGCCGCCGCGTCGGCCGCGGGGCCTATCGCCGCCATCTCGCCCTGGAGGAATTGCTCCAGCCCGCTCGGGGTCGCAAGCACGCGCATGCGCGAGGCGCGGTACTCCGCGAGGCGAACCATCGCCCACGGAAACGCCAGCCCGAGCGTCAGCGCGCACGCAATGAGATTGGTCAAATAAAGGCCGAACAGCACGTACGGATCGATCTTACACTCGAACTTGATGGGGCCGAGAGAGGTGAAGTTGCCGACCTCGTTGGCTTCGCGGCCGCGGATCCAAGCGACCGCGAACAAGAGACCGCCGTAAATGAAGGCGACCATCACGCCGGCCCCCGCGGTCGCCATGCCTCGAAAAGCGAAAACCGCCCCAAGCCCTAAACAGATCGCGATCAAATAGAACCCGGCGGCGGCGTAATAGATCATGAAGAAAGCTTTGACGTCGCCACGAAAGCGAAACGGTGTC